>JAICHN010000352.1 GCA_025924845.1 Chloroflexota bacterium
GCCCGCGAGCAGGGCCTGATTTAGCAGGGCGGAGATTCCCGGTGTTTTCCCAGGCGCCCCAGGACTTATAGGTGATGTTGTTTTCGGGCGCCAAGCTTATACACTGCGCATGGGATCGCCTCACTGGAGGGCACCCGGTATGGAGTCGCCGCCGCGACAAGGCAGTGTTCAGGTGAATCAGCACCCTTCCGTTCATTCCGCCACCGACCAGGCGCAAACCTACGCCATGGCGTCCCCGGATATGCCGCTCAGTCCGGGGGAGATGACCCGTGAAATCACCCGGCTTCGCGCCCAGGTGCGGAGACTGGAAGCGGAGCTGGCTCGTGCCCGCGCCGGTGGCGCCGCCGCCGCGTCCTACGATCCCGGTAAAGCGCTTCTGGGCTACGTAGTCGATGTGCTTTGCACCATTCTGCGGCCCCGACGCGGCAGCACGATTATCGCCGATGTAGCGGCCAATGCCGTACGCACCGAGATTACCGATGCTCACGGTGCGGTCGGCGCCCTGCAAGTGGCGCTGGAGCGCCCCAGCCTACTCGATGCCTTCACAGGCCGATCGGCCCGGCTCAGTACGCGCTATGAAAGTGTACTCTGGTTGAACATTCTGCCTACGGCCGAGCATGGAGTGATTCTCTGCCTCCGCCGCCCGGCCAACGAGCCGTTTACGCCACGCGAGCAGCAAATGGGGGAAGTGCTCGGCCCCTTGCTGATCAGCGTCCTTCAGGCTGGGCACCGTCTCTTCGACCTTGCCGAGGACAAAGAGGCCCTGCATACGCTGGGCGATACGCTGAGCGCCCGCCTGCGCGCCGGCCCCGGGCGAATAGCGGCCATGGAGCACGATGCCGAGCGATTAGCTAAACGTCTCGGTTGCGGCGTGATCGAGAGCAAGGGCGTGCGTATGGCCGCCATGCTGCACGACATCGGCACCGTGGATCTACCGGAGGAGGTGCTGATCAATGAAGGGATGCTGAGCGAGGCCGAAATCGCGCTGATGCGCCGGCATCCGGTATTCGGTATGGAGATTGCTCGTCAGATCGCCGGCCTGGAACCCATCCTCCCCATCATTCATTATCATCACGAACGATGGGACGGAACAGGCTACCCCGATGGCCTGGCCGGAGAGCGCATTCCACTGGGAGCGCGGATCATCGCGGTGATTGATGCCTTCCACGCCATGACCAGTCCGCGTCCTTACCGTAACATCCTTCCTACCGTCGAGGCCATGGGCGAACTCCGCCGTTGTGCCGGCACGCAGTTCGACCCAAGGGTGGTCGAGGCATACGCGGCGCTGCCGGCAGGAGATCGTTAGCCGGCACGGCTGTATCCGCGAGCCGGAGGCGTGTGCTAAGCACGCTACGCCCCAGGACCTCAGCAGTCGGCGGCGTTACTTACATCGTGTACGGTAGGCAGCCTGAGCACGAAACGGGCCCCTGTTTCCGAGGGATCAAGCACCAAGCTGCCCCCGTGTAGTTCGGCGATCCGTCGAGCAAGCAGCAGGCTCAGCCCGGCGCCGCCGTGTAAGCGGGTCAGGCTGTTTTCGATCAGGCCGTGGGTAAAGATCTGCTCGGCCAACTCCGGAGGTACGCCGGGGCCGCTGTTCCAGAGGGTCAGTTTGGTGTATGGGCCCTCGGCTTCCGCCACAAGGGTTATCAACCCGTCTTTCGGCACGAACTTGACCGCATTATCAAACAGAATGTCAAGCGCCTGGCGCAGGCGCCGTCCGTCACCGGCCACCATGGTCATGCTTGAGTTCCATGAGACCTCCAGCGTAGCCTGCTTCCGGGTGGCCGCGACGCGACTGGTCGAGGCGATGCCGGCAATCAGGTCCGGTAGATTGACCGGCGCCAGGGGCAAACGCACGCCGGAGCCGAAAAGATCCAGGACGTCCAGGGCACGCCGGACTACCTTTTCGAGGTTCGCGCCCGCCTCTCGCACATTGGTCAGATACCGCCTGCCCAACGGACTGAGGTCGGCCGATTCGTCGCCCAGTAATTCGACAAACCCCAGCATCTGGCCGAGCGGCGTGCGCAACTCATGCGCCATCACATGGAGGAACCCGCTTCGCCACCCCTCCAGCGCCTTGAGGCGTGCCTCAAGCTCTGGAGGGGTGTTGGGGCCGGCCGGCGCATCGGGAGCATCGCGGTCTCGGGAATGCATGGGTCAGAGCATTGCGCCGGCTATACCTTCGTCGGGAACGAGGCCGGGGTCGAGTATTCGCGCGTCAAGTTCGACGAACGCCGCGACCAGCCGCGTGTCCCACTGGGTTCCGGCGCCGGTGTGCAGCACGTCGAGCGCGCGCGCCGGCTGCATGCCGGTACGGTACGGTCTGTCGCTTACCATGGCATCGTAGGCATCAGCGATGGCCGCGATGCGGGCGCCCAGCGGAATACCGGCGCCGGCCAGACGGTCAGGATACCCGGTACCGTCGATACGCTCGTGATGATGGCGGACGATGGGAAGCGCCTGAGCGATAAGGCGGGAACGCAACGGTCGGCATATCGCTACCCCTTTCACGGGATGCTCGCGCATAAGCGCGAACTCGTCGTCCGTTAAGGGACCGGGCTTGCCGAGGATAGCCTCTGAGATGCCGATTTTTCCGACATCATGGAGCATGCAGCCGCGCTGAAGCACGTGTAGCGCATTTGAGGACAAGTTCAGTCTTTCGCCAAGCGCCACGGCGCGTGCCGCCACCCGCTCGGTGTGCTGCTCGGTGTAACCGTCGCGCGCCTCAATAGCGCGCGCCAGGGCCAGAATGACGTATTTGGTGCTCTCAAGCTCATCGGTGAAGCGCTTGGCGCGGGTCAACGAACGGCATCTGGTGATCAACTCCAGGCGGTCGACCGGTTTGGAGAGAAAGTCATCCACGCCGAGGTCAAGTCCACGCATCCGATCTTCCCGCGCCGTGAGGGCGGTGACCATGAGCACGCGTATCAGCCGTGTGGCGGGGTTGGCCTTGAGTTGAGCACATACGGCAAAGCCGTCGAGCTCGGGCATCATGACATCCAGAAGCACCAGATCGGGAGGATTGGCTTGAATGGCGGCCAGGGCATCCCGGCCCGACTGCGCGGTGCTGATCTCGTACGCCTCGGCACGGAGGAAGGAGGTCAGAAGTTCCAGATTCAGCGGCTCGTCATCCACCACCAATACACGAGGCAGGGCCTCGGCCGCGCCGAAGTCATCCAGTTCGTCCTGCTGCATCTTGAGATCCAATCCGCTTACCGTGAATGGCCCGTTCAACCTCGCGCATTAACCGATCCCGGGCCAATCCGCTCTTCGAAAGCGTCACCGCCACATACCCGTTTAGTCGAGCCAGATCGGCCGCCGTCAATTCCCGCGCGGTCAGCACGATGATCGGAATATCGCTCGTCATCTCTTCCGCCGCCAGGGTATCGATTAGATCAAAGCCGTCCATTGGCTTCATCATCAAGTCCACGATCAGGACATCCGGGCGGTGTTGGGCCAGCAGGGCCAGGGCCTCCGCGCCGGTGCCGGCGGTGATCAGCGTATAGGGCTCTCCGGCCATGGCGATCGAGAGCAACTCCAGCGCATGGGGTTCGTCGTCCACGGCCAGCACGCAGGTTTCGGGACGCCGCTCCACGGTTTGCTCCAGGGCGTGCAGCAGGTGCTGCCGGGCCACCGGTTTCACCAGGTAGTGCGCGGCGCCGAGCGCGAATCCCGTCTGCTGCGCGTCGGCGATGATCGAGACGATCACGACCGGAATGCCGCGGGTCGCCTCATGCACCTTCAAGTGGCGCAGCAGGGGCCAGGTTTCTTCTTCCTCGAGCAACAAATCGAGGGTGATCGCCACTGGTTGCAGGGCGATGGCGCTTGGCAGCACATCTTGCGTCCTATGCACGACATGCACGCCGTATCCTGCCTCGGTCAGATACACGCGCAGCAGTTCCTGGGTGGGTGGGTGATCCTCGACCACCAGAATCTCGCCGCGCCGGCCGGGCGCCTCGGGCTGTGCGCCGGTGCGGGGCACGGTAAAACTGAAGGTGCTGCCCCGACCCGGCGCGCTGACCAGTGTGATGGCGCCGCCACTGAGTTCCACCAGGCGGCGGGTCAGCGACAGGCCCAGCCCCGTCCCCTGCCGGCTTCGCGCCAGCGTGCTGTCAACTTGCGCGAACTCCTCGAAGACACGGGCCTGGTCCTCGAGCGCGATGCCGATCCCGGTGTCGCTGACCGCCACCAGCACGGTATCGGGCAAGGCCTCGCAGGAGAGACGGATGGCGCCGCCCGCCGGCGTGAACTTCACGGCGTTGGAGAGCAGATTGTAGAGCACCTGCAAGAACCGTTGGCGATCGACCTGGACCAGAAGCGATCCTTCCGGGCGGCATACGTCCAGGGTGATTTCGGCCCGTTGCGCCATGGCCGCCATGGTCTGGCCCGCCTCGGCCATCAGGGCATACACGTCTAGGTCCTCGCGGTGCAACTCCATATGCCCGGCCTCTACCTTGGACAGGTCAAGGATGTCGTTGACCAGGTGAAGGAGGTGGCGCCCACCTTCCAACACATTGGCGACGTAGCGCTGCTGCCGTTCATTGAGCGGCCCGAATAGGCAGTCCTGCAGCACTTCCGAAAAGCCGATAATCGCGTTCAGCGGGGTGCGTAGCTCATGACTCATGTTGGCCAGGAAGTCCGACTTCACCTGGCTGGCCCGAGTGAGCGCCTCGTTGCTTGCCCGTACCGCTTCCTCGGCCTGGAGACGCTCTTCGATCTGTGTCTCGAGCGCCGTGACCGCCGCCTCCAGATCCTTCGAACGCTGGGCCACTTGGTCGAACAATGATCGTCCCTCAAGCACCACGGCTGCTTGGTCGGCCAGCAACTGGGCAAGCACGAGATCATCCTCGGCGAAGAGCGAGGCGCGCGCCGCGTAGGCGGCCAGGACGCCGATCTTGTGATTGCCCAGGGTGATAGGCACGGCTACCAGGGCCGCCGAGTGCGTACGCACACGCTGATTAGCATGCGGCGTGCTCTCCACCGAAGCGTCTTCCAGAAAGATGCCGTGTTGATCTTCAAACACGGCGGTGATGGCGGAGTGCGGTGTGGATAACTCAACCGACGAAGGGAAATGCAGGTTGCCCTCATCGCTGTGCCAAAGGCCGATGGAAGCGCGGGCCACGCCAAGCGAAGCACTTACGCCCCGCTCCAATTCCTGGACAATCGCCGCCGTGCTTGGCAAGCCGGTCAGGTTGGCGGATCGACCGAGAAAGGCGCGGAACTCAGGTACTTGCCAGGTCCGACGAAGCCACAAGGGTGGGGCGAAGCCAATGTAATAGAATACGCCGCATCCCAGCGCCCAGAGGTCGAGCAACGTCGTCCACAGGTGGGAGAGCCCCGGCGCCGCGACGTTGGCGCCCAGGCTTCCTATGGCAAGAGCCAGGCAGAATGAGCCGATCCCAACCGCCTGCATCCGGCGCTTGGTCACCCCGGCGGAGCCCCGCGCGGCCTGGGCAAAGGTAAACCCGACATACATCATCAGTACGATAAAATAGC
>JAICHN010000353.1 GCA_025924845.1 Chloroflexota bacterium
GTGGGCGGCCCATCCTCCTTGACCACCATCTCCTTGCGCAGTTCGGAGCCGGCGGTGGGGTAGACGGCGATATCGGGCGAGGGACGCCAGGCGCCGAGCGGGGTCCAGCCGACCAGGGTCAGTTGGTTGCCGACATGCCAGGGCAGGTGATCGAGATCGGCCACGTCCCGCAGCCCGTCGTAGAGGACATTGATCGCGTATTGGTGCCAATCGGCCCCCACCAGATCCTCCTCGGTGTCGTCGGGCAACCAAAACGCAGCGACTTGATGCGGTATGCTCATGGCCGAACTCCCCTTGGCCTCCAGTCAGCGGCTCCTTTAAGTATACCGGTGCGAGTCGGGCGCCCCTCCCGCGGTTCCGTCTTGTTGCGCCGGCGCCGCCTCCAGACAAGCCCGCTGATTATACGGGCTCCCAGCGTCCATTCCGGGCAGAACGCATCCCGGCGTCGAGCGCACGCTGTGTGTGGAGGCCCGCGTCGAAGCCGGGATCCTGCTCGGGGTCGAGCCGGCCGTGCTCCACCGCATCGACGAAGGCGCCCATCATGCGGGTAAGCGCCAGGGGCTGACCACTGTTCGCATCGGCGGGAAGCGGCAGATCACGCCAGACGCGATCACTGCTGCTAATCAGGCTGACGCGCTCGTGCTGACCGCGACTGAGCGTAGCGTTCAAGGCACCGTGCGTGCCAAGCACCTGGATCTCATCGGATGGTTGGCGCGGCAGATCGACCCGGTTGGTCAATAGCGACACCTGTACAATGCCCGGCTCGCGATCCGCGAAACTCGAGTGCGAATGGCCTGCCGCGGCGCCCGGCACGGGCAGACGCAGGCGTGCCAGGCATTGTGCTAGGTCGGGGCTGTCGGGTTGCTCCTGGTTAGGGTCGCGTTGCACGATCATCAGCTGGGCACAGACCTCCTGGACCGGGGCAAGCACATAGGCTACCGCATCGAATAGATGAGAGGCGCCATCGGCCCAAATGCCGCCGGCGGAGTGTTCAGACCGATCTCGCCAGGTCAGCGCGTCGCCCTGGTTGATCAGCCCGCCCCAGTGGATCTGCAAAGCAATATGAAAGGGTGTCCCGATCGCTCCCTCCTTTAGCAACCTCCGGACCGTGATCAGCGCGTGTGAATAGCGGAAGGTGAAGGCCGTCATCGCGACAAGACCGGCGTCCTCGGCGGCAACGGTCATCGCTCGTGCCTCATCCACGCTCATTGCCAACGGCTTCTCGCAGAAGACGTGCTTGCCCGCGGCGAGCGCCGCGATCGTCACCTGATGGTGGAGGACGTCAGGGGTAGCGACGGTCACCGCATCCAAATCGGGACGGGCCAGCAGTTCGCGGTAGTCGGTATACACGTCGGGCACGGCAAATTGGCGGGCGAGGGCCGTGACCCGATCATAGCTGCGGGCGCACAGCGCTGCCACCTCGGCCCGTGGATGCGCCTGCAGCCCGGGAATATGACAGTCCACGGCGAAGCGTCCGGCGCCGATTACCCCTACTCGAAGGCGTTGCCGGCTCATCGACTGCTAGGAGAACGTGGTGAGCAGCGTTTGTGCCTGCCCGGTCTCGGCCGCGCGATAGGCCATCTCGATGATTTCGATGACATGCCGGGCATGTTCGGCCGTGACAATGCTTGGCGTGCCGTCGCGTACCCAGTCCACCAGCTGCATGATGTCCTCCCAGACGTGCGGTTCTTCAATGTGGCGGTGTGGCCCCAGAACGTGGGGCAAGAGCCATTGGCGCCCGTCGGGCACCTGATCGGCCAACTCCCGCCCCGGATAATCCAGCGGCGTCCCATTGAGCCTCAGGCCCACGATCGAGCCCTTCGTGCCGTAGTAGTTGCCGCTGAAGCCCTGCGTGATTTCGCCCTCGACGGTTCCGTAGGCCATGGCAAACAGTGCATCGCCGAAATCCAGCAGGATTAAAGTGTTGTCGTCGGCGTCACAGGGTATCACCCGGCCCTGCGACTCGCGCTCGGGCAGGCGGACGCCCGACAGCGCCGTGACCCGCTTGACGGGGCCGAGAATGCCGGTCATGGCGTGCAAGGCATAGACGGTCATATCATACAGCGGCCCGCCACCCGGCTTACGGTAGTACCAGGACAGGTTGATATTGGAGAGCACATCGCTGCCCGTGCGTACCGATTCGTTCTCGTGATAGTTGCCGAACGCGGCGCCGCAGACGGCCCAGCAGATCCGCCCGAGGGCGCCTTCGGCGATCAGCTGCTTGATCCGCTGATTATGGGGCCGCAACATCTCGCCGGGCGATGCCACGATACGGAGGTTCCGGGCACGCGCCAGGTCGATCAGCGTGGTGGCCTCGGCGGCGGTGGTAGTCATGGTCTTGTTGAAGTGGACGTGCTTGCCTGCTTCAAGGGCCAGCCGTCCTTGCTCGAAATGCAGGCCGGTCGGTGAGGCAATGGTGACCGCATCAACGCCGCCGTGAGCCAGGAGGTCTTCATACTGAGTGAAGGCATGCTCGACCCCAAACTTCGCCGCCGCCGCCTCGGCGCGCCCAGGGACGGGATCGCAGACCGCGACCGGCCGCACGTAGTCGCGCAGGTCGTCCTGGCTCAGGTGTGGGAGAAGTCCGCGCACCGCGACACTGCCCGCGCCGACCACACCTAGACGTAGCGCATCCGCCATATTCCACCAACTCCGCTGCCCTCGTCGGGCTGTATGCGTCCACCCCGGCATAGGCTGCCGCGTGCTGCCGGCGCCGCACCGAGGCCGCCGGCTCCGCGCTTAGGATAGCATGCTACCGACAGGTTGCGATCCCAAAAGAGCGCCCGTGGATGCGCCTCGTATTTGTGGTCGAGTGCGTACGATAGGAGCGTGAGACTCGATGCCTAATCCTTACCCACAAATCCCATCCTCCGGGCACCGGCGCGCTGTTTCTTGGTAGGGGCACCTCTTGTGGGCTCCCTGGTTCAGGCCGCCAGGGGCACCCACAAGGGATTCCCCTACACGGTTGCACGCTCCTGGAAAGAGCCCGCATCGACGCCGTGGGCTCGTCGAGGGACCGAAGCGTCGATGAGGTCGTCAGGTTTCTAGCGCAGGAGCCGCTCCGGGAGGTATTGGCGGTGAGCAGTGGCCATTTCGTCGTAGAGGGCGGTCGCCCTGGCCGCGGATAGGACGAGCGGGTTGGCGGCCAGGGCGCGGATGGCATCAAGGCGTGTACCGCTCCAGGCCGCCTCGGCCGCCAGCGCCTGGTACTCGCCCAGCATCTTGACCAGGCCCACCACCTGACGCGGCATGTGGCCCTGGGCCACCGGCGCGATCCCATTACGGTCCACGTAGCCCGGCACCTCCACCACCATGTCGTCGGGGAAGTCGGCGATTGCTCCCTGGTTGGGCACGTTTACCGGCCAGACCTCACGGCGGTCGTTAAACACGGCGTCCATGACGTCGATCGCCAACTCCAGTTCGTTGATCCCTCCGCGCGAGCGCTGGGGATCGAGCACCGGCACGTCCTTGCCGGCCTGCTCCTTATAATGGGCCCAATAGTCGGGCACCGAGGCCATGATGTCCTGGGAACGGGTGGTGGGCTTGGCCTGCAACTCGGCCAGAATCTCATCCTTGTAATAGTAGTAGAAGAAATAGTCATTGGGGATCGAGCCCATGAGGAGGGCCAGTTCCAGGAGACGCTTGTTGTAGGTCGTGGCCTTGGGGTCGTGGAGTAGCCGCTCATAGGGCTCGGCCAGGAGCGGGATCAGTTCTTGCCCTTCGTAGCGCTGGTACGCGCTCCACGAACCGTGGTTCAACCCGATCACGGGGGCATCGATCCGAGCGGGGTTGAGGTTCACCGCCCTGGCGATCTTTTGCAGCATATAGATCGGCCCCTCGCAAAGCGAGACCATGGGGATGGCGGAGTGATGGGTGATCGCCTCGGCCACGAGGTTGACCGGATTGGTGTAGTTGAAGAGACGGGCCTTGGGACAGACGGCCTCCATATCGGCCACGATCCCTTGCATGACGTGAATGGAGCGGAGGGCCATGAAAAAGCCGCCCGCGCCCTGCGTCTCCTGGCCGATCAGCCCATGCTTGAGCGGAATGCTCTCGTCCAGGTAGCGGGCGTCGAAACCGCCAGGCCGGAAGCTGGTCAGCACGGCATCGCAATCGGCCAACCCGGCCTTGCGGTCGGTGGTGATACTGATCGCGAGGTCGACGTTTTTATGGCGAGCCATCTTGTCGGCGATGGTCTTGACCAGGCCGAGCCGTTCCTCATTCAGATCGATGAGGACGATTTCGGAGCCGTTGAAGTTCTCGCCCTGCTCGATAAATGAGGCGACGGTCCCCGGCGCCCGCGTGCTGCCGCCGCCGACATAGGCAATTTTCAGTCGTGCCATACTGTCCTCTCCTCCAGGCTCCCTAAAGGCTGCCGCTCAAGGCCGGGCGGCGCATCCGCGACGTAGTCCCACGAGCCCGCCCGCGCCGAGAGATCCCCATTTGGCGGCTGATCGCTCCTTTTGAGGCCGATAAGCACGGAAAAGGTTGTACCCCTTGATCGCACCATGATACACTCGTGCCACCGGCATCGCTCTGGGGTCCTTATCCTATGGTATCGACAAATTGTTGCTGGGTGCCGGAAGTGTCCAGGGAGGTCTCGCATGGCAGGGTTTATGTCCGAGGATCAACCAACGCTGTTTGGCCGACCGATTGACCGCCGCGAGTTGCTCAAGCTGACCGGGAAGGTACTGGCGGGCGGCACCTTGGCGGGGCTGTGGCTCAGTCCCGAGCTGGCCGGCTACGTTCAGGCCGCGGCACGCGGCGAGGCATCGGGCGGGTCGGTAACGGTGATGAAGCAATTCACCCCCAACCACGCCAAATGGGTCAAATACCTGGCGACCTTTACCAAGGAAACCGGAATCAAGGTTAACCTCGACGATCAGAATTACAACAACCAGTATCAGAAAATCACAACCCAGGGCCAGGCGTCCGTGCCCGGCGACGATGTGGTGGAGATTGACACGATCTGGGCAGGCTCCTTTGCCTCGGCCGGGTTCACCCTCGACCTGACCGATTTCCTGCCCGCCTCGGTCAAGAAGCAGATCGCCCCGCCGTCGCTGGCGGCCGTGATGTACAAGGGCAAGCTCTTCGGCGTACCGGAGTACAACAGTTCAAAGCACTTCTACTACAATAAGAAGATGCTGGACAGCGTCGGCCTCAGCAAGCCGCCCGCCACCCTGAACGACCTGCTGCACTACTGCGAGGTGCTCAAGACCAACAAGGCTAAGCTGGGCATTCAGTATCCGATGTCGTGGTCATGGAAGCAAGCGGAAAGCCTGACCTGCGATTACGTGCAGATGATCGACTCGCTCGCCGGTCGCTTCTTTGCCAAGGACAACGTTACCCCCGTCTTCAACAAGGGCGCGGGTGTCCAGGCGTTGACTATGATGAAGATGATGCTCGATAAGGGCTATGCCGCGCCCGGCTCGCTCAGTCATACCGAGACGGACGTGCAGAACGATCTGCTCTCCGGCAAGA
>JAICHN010000354.1 GCA_025924845.1 Chloroflexota bacterium
GAGTTGGTCCATACCCAGGAACAGCACAATGAGTACACCAGCAGGCTGGTGGGCTACCTCGATGCCCATCTGAAGGTGGCGCAATTCGCCGTACCGGGGGCATCTCGCGATCGCTCCACGCACGACCTTGAGTTGGTCGAGTACGTTAACCCGCGCGGTGCCCGCGGCGACACGAACATCTGCAATCCGGGAGCAGCGCATCTGGCGATGTGCGTCACTGATATCCATGCGCGCTACCGGCGGTTGGTCGCGGCGGGAGTACCATTCAATTCCAAGCCCAACCTGATCACGGCCGGGATAAACGCGGGCGGTTTCACCTGCTATTTCCGCGATCCCGACCAGATCGTGCTGGAACTGGTGCAGCCGGCGCCCTCTCGCTCAGGATCGGGGCAGCCGCCGTGAGGTGTGGTATTACAAACACAGGTTGGCCCACATACCTTGTCGGTTCCGTAGGGGCACCGGAGATCCCCTTGGTGATCGGTGCCCTGGGTCCCGGCAGTTCCGTAGGGGCGCCCCTGGTAGTCACCCTGGTTCGGGCCGCCAAGGGCACCCACAAGGGGCGCCCCTACAAACGCGAGGAAACCTATCTAGCCTGTACTGGTACAACCTGGCGTACGTCCGCCGATGGTTGTAGGGGTACCGGGGACCCTTTGGGTGATGGGTGCCCTGGACGGGGACGAGGGCGACCACCAGGGTCGCCCCGACGGGAGGAACTTGGATCCCAGTGCATCAGCGCGAAGGAGAACAACGATGTCGAGGCTTGACGCGGTCCAACTGGCGCAATTCGCGGAGCAGGGTTATTTGGTGGTTGATGGGGTGCTCGATCCGGCACTCGACATTGGCCCGATCCTGGACGAGTATGAAGGGGTGCTGGATACCGTCGCCAATCTCTTTCGGGAGCGCGGCTGGATCGCCGCGCTCTATGGCGAGCTTCCCTTCCGCGAACGGCTGATCCGCATCTGCCGGGAAAGCGGGAAGAGCCTTTCCCAGTATTTTGATTTCAGCTTGCCGCAAACCGGGGTGCGAGCGGACACTCCCATGCACGTCGGTCCGGCAGTGTTCAACCTGCTGACCTCGCCGCGCCTCCTTGACGTGGTGGAATCGGTGGTTGGTCCGGAGATTTACTCCAATCCCGTGCAGCACATCCGCATGAAACTGCCGCCGGGAGTGCTGCCGGCCGCCAATTCGGACGGACTGAATGCCACCATTCCCTGGCATCAGGACAACGGAGTGGTCCTGCCCGAGGCGGACGCCGCTACTATCCTCACCGTCTGGTTGCCCTTGAACGAGGCGACAATCGCGAACGGCTGCCTGCAAGTGATCCCGCGCAGCCATCGCGGCGAACTGGAGCCACATTGCCCGACCGCTCGGGGCGCCGCGATCCCTGACGTGGTGGTGGCGAACCGCGGAGCGATCCCCGTGCCGATGAAGCCGGGGAGCGTCCTGCTCATGCATCAGCGCACGATCCATAGCTCGCTGGATAACACGACGCCCGATCAGGTGCGGATCAGCCTGGATCTGCGCTATCAGCCTATTGGTCAGCCGACCGGGCGACCGGCCTTCCCCGGCTTCCCGGCACGCAGCGCCGCCCATCCCGATCTGGTCCTGCGCGACCCCGTGGTTTGGGAGAATCTCTGGCTCGACACGCGCGCGCGGCTGGCCGCCCAGGACAACCCGGCGTTCAATCGCTGGAAAGCCGGAGTCGGCGTCTGTGCCTGAGCACCCTTACACCCCTGCCACACTACGTCAACCAAGGGAGAGATAATGCGAATTACCGATGTGCGGGTTGAGCTGTATACGGTACCGGCCGGGCCGTCCTTTCGCTGGCGCGACGGCCTACCGGGATCGGACCCGGATACCACGGCTGGAGCCTTGCGGATCATCACGGACGACGGTCGGGAGGGGTACGCCTTTACCAGTCGCGGCGTCATCCTGCGGGACTTGGTCGAACGGCGCATCCGCCGTGACCTGATCGGCCAGGACCCCTTGCAAAAGGAATGGCTCTGGCACCGCATGTGGGAACTGGACCGGATCGAGGAGTTCCCGTTGTACGTGCTCGGCATGGTCGATATCGCGCTGTGGGATCTCACCGGCAAGGTAGCGGGGCTGCCGGTCCATCAACTGCTGGGCGGCTTCCGCACCGGTCTCCCCGCCTATGCCAGCACGGTTACCTTTGGCTCGATCGAGGAGTACCTGGACGTAGCCGACCAGTGCCTGGCGCTCGGCTATCCCGCGATCAAGCTGCATGCATGGGGAGACGCGCGGCGCGATGCCCAACTGTCGCTGGCCCTCCGCGAACACGTCGGCGACGAGATTCCGCTTATGTTCGACGGCTCGGCCGGCTTCGACCTCGCTGATTCGATCTACCTCGGGCATGCCCTGGCGGACGCGGGCTTCCTCTGGTACGAGGAGCCGATGCGCGAGTTCAGCATCACGGCCTACAAATGGCTGGCCGGCGCGGTTCGCGTCCCGCTGCTGGTGGCCGAAACATCGGACGGCGCGCACATGAACGTGGGCGACTTCATCGCCTCGGGCTGCGCGACGTTCGTGCGCACCAGCGCCGGGCTCAAGGGCGGTCTCACCGGGGCCATGCGCATCGCTCATCTGGCCGATGCCTTCAGACTGCGGGCCGAGGTACACGGCGACGGTCTGGTCCATCGCCATCTCTGCATGGCTATCCCCAATACCACCTTTTACGAGTCGCTGGTTCGCACCAATCCGGTGGTACGCGCCCCGGAAATTGATGCGAACGGCTTGATTCACGCTCCGACCGCGCCCGGCATCGGTTGGGAAGCGACCTGGGATCGCCCGCCCTGGGAGGGTGGCCCCACCGAGGGAGATTTGGGATGACCATGCCCGTACCCATCACTCCAGGCGGCGCCGAGCCTGAGTCGCGCGTGGCCCTGATCACGGGGGCGGCGCGCGGCATGGGTGCCGCTATCGCGCGCCGACTGGCGGCGGACGGTCTGGCCGTCGTGCTGGCCGATCGGCGCCGCGAGGCCATCGACGCCCTGGCCGGCGAGCTGGCCGGCATGGGCAGCCGGGCCGTTGCCCTGGAAGTCGACCTGGCGGATGCCGAGCAGATCACGCGGCTCGAAGCGGCGGCCCGGGCCAGGTTCGAGCGGTTGGATGTGCTGGTGAACAACGCCGGGGTGATCCTGCCCAAGGGTTTTATCGAGGCAACGGTTGAGGAATGGGACCGGATGATGGCAGTCAACCTGCGGGCCGTGTTCCTGCTCAGCCGGGCCGCCTTGCCGGAACTGCGGCGGCGGCGCGGCACGATCGTCAATATCGCCTCCACGGCGGGCCTGCGCGCCCAGATGGAAAACGGACCCTACTGTGTGGCGAAAAGCGGCGTGATCATGTTGACCCAGGCCCTGGCCCAGGAGATACACGCCGACGGGGTGCGGGTCAACTGCGTATGCCCCGGCGCCGTCGATACGCCGCTGCTGACCGAATATGCCCAGGCGCGCGGCCGGCCCGAGAGCATCGGCACGCTGGCCGAAGCGGGCACCCTGGTGCCGCCCGAGGACATCGCGGCAGCGGTGTCGTTCCTGGTCAGCGAAGGAGCGCGGTCGATCACCGGGCAGGTGACGGTCGTGGATCGGGGGGCATTGGTCGTTGGGTAGAGAGTCGGGACGCCGACCCAATAGATGGATGGGCCACAATGTCATCTGAAACAGAGTTGAGACAAGAGCCGGTGAAAAAGCTGGACGGTCAGGTCGCCGTGATTACCGGCGGTGGTCAGGGTATCGGGCGGGCGATGGCGCACGCCTTTGCCGAGGCGGGCGCGGTGGTCGCTATTGCCGATGTACAAGCGGAGCATGCCGGCGCCGCGGCGGAGGCGATCAGGGCGACGGGCGGCACCGCAGCCGCGTTCACCACTGATGTGACCTCGCCGGAGAGTGTGAGCGAACTCTTCACCGAGTTACAACGCCGGTTCCAACGAGTGGACATCCTGGTCAATAATGCCGGGATCTGCCCGGTGACGGCGTTTCCCGAGTTCGCGCTCGATCAATGGCGGCGCGTCTTCGCCGTCAATGTCGAGGGGCCGGTGCTGACGACCCAGGCCGCGGCAAAACTGATGCGCGCGCAGGCGCCGCATCCCACGGCGGGACGGCGAGGCGCGATCATCAATGTCAGCTCGCCGGCGGCCGAGATTGGCCGGCCGATGTTCGCGGCATACGGGGCGAGCAAGGCGGCGCTGAACAGTCTGTCGCGCACCAGCGCCGACGTATTGGGTCCGGCCGGCATTGCAGTCACCGTGCTTTATCCCGGCGGCGTCCTCGGGCCGCTCTGGCAGAATCTGCTGCCCGACCTGAGCGTGGCCGAGGGACGGAGCGTGGAAGAAATTCTGGCCGAACGTGCCGCCGGCATGCCGAACGGTCGGTTCCAATTGCCGGAGGAGACTGCTCGCATGGCCCTCTATATCGCCGCTTCCCGCGGCATGGGCCTTAACGGGCGCTTGCTCTGGTCGGAAGCGCACACGGCGCCGCTATGAACATGCGCCTGGGACTGGCCGGGACCTGGGTGCCGCGTGATCCCACTGAGGTCACGCCCGCCCTGGCGCGGCGGCTCGCCTCCCTGGGGTTCCAGGCGCTGGTGACCCATTTCGCGGCGCCGCCGGATGTGATGGCCGGCCAGGCGGGCGCACGGGTGCGCGAGGTCCTGGCCGACGCCGGCATCCGCATCGGGCAAGCCACTGGCTACAATCCCAACCTGGTCCATCCGGACGACGCGGTAAGGGACGCGGAGTTGGCGCGGCTGCGCGCCGCCTTCGACGCGGCACGCGTGCTCGGCGCCGAAATGATCATCACCGGTTGCGGATCGCATCATCCAGGCTTCTTTTACGGGCCGTCGCCGGCGAATCATACCGAACAGGCGCGCGCCCGGCTCGTGGAGAGCTTGCGGTTGGCGGCGCCCTGGGCCGAGGCATCCGGCATTATCCTCGCCCTGGAATGTCATGTGCTGACCACGCTCGACACGCCGGCGCATATCCGCGCCGTCCTGCAAGCGGTCGGATCGCCCTGGGTACGGGCCAACTTCGATCCGGTCAACCTGATCGGCGATTTGCCGACCCTGTATGCCGGCGGCGCGGCAATACGAAATATGGGGGCCGAGCTTGGCCCCTACTTTGCGCCGAGCGCGCACATCAAAGACATCACGGCACTCCCCGAACTGGTGCTCCATCTGGCCGAGGTCCCGCCGGGTGAGGGCCAACTCGATTACGCCGCCTTCTTCGACGTCTGCCGGACCCTTGGTGACGGCGCGGCGCTGATCATCGAGCATCTTGCCGCCGAGCAAGTGGATGCCGCAATCGCCTTCGTGAAAGAGGCCGCGCGGCGTTACGACATCCAACTCGAACGCTGAGGGTTTAGTACAGCTTGGCAGTTCCGTTGGGGTCCGTAGGGGCACCTCTGTGGGTGCCCTTGGCGGCCCGAACCAGGGCACCCACAAGAGGTGCCCCTACAAGCGCGA
>JAICHN010000355.1 GCA_025924845.1 Chloroflexota bacterium
GGTTGACCCGGTGGGCGCCGACCAGATACTTCTGCTCCAGACACCCAGTGGGCAGACGGTGGTGATCGACGGCGGTGCAAATCCTTCAACCCTCCAGGCGATCCTGGGGGCGCGCCTCCCCTTCTGGCAACGCAATCTTACCGCCGTCCTGGTCTCGCAACCCGATGCCCGCCATGTGGGCGGCCTACGCGGACTGAACGCGCTTTATCCGATCGGCCTCGCGTTCGAGCCGGGCGCGGTGTATCCAGCGGTCGCCTATGCCCGCTGGCACGCCGAGTTGCGCGATGCCGGGGTGAGCGATCGCAAGAGCCGCACCGGGATGCGCCTGAACCTGGCCGACGATACGTGGATTGATGTGCTGGAGCCTGCCGCCGTGAATCTCGACGACCCGACCGCGCCCGTCGGCTACCGCATCCACCTTGGCCGATTAAGCGTGCTGATGGTGAACGGGGAAGCTCTGGAGGACGACCCGACGCCGTTGGCCGCCGATGGCGGCTGCCTGGATGCCGTCATACTGCCCGCAACCTCCGACCCGTCCAGCGCGGTATCGATCGTCGTGAATTTACGGCCCCGCCTGGTCGTGCTGCCGTCGGACGGCTCGATCAAGGCCTCTGATCTGGCACCACTTCCCAGGGGAACTCAGGTTCGTTCACCGGCAAGCCGCGAGTTCGCCCTCCGCTCACAGGACGGCGCCTGCCCGTAAGCGCCCGTAGCGCCTGCCTGCCCAACCGTCGATGTCGGTAAGAGCCGGATGGCCGGGCATGGCCGCTTCCATCCGCACTTCACACCCACGATTTCATCAACGTCCTGAAGTGTCATGTTATGTACGGGGCGCTACCCTAGTATGAGGGTCGTTCCGTCAGATCTCGCAGAGAGGAAACCTGCCATGAATGACACGCAGACGTCGGCCAAGAGCGCCAGCGGCAAAGCGTCCAAGGGATTCACGGACGAGGAACGAGCCGCGATGAGGGCGCGCGCCCAAGAGCAGAAAGCGGAGGCGCGCCGCGGCCCGCGCGCGGGCAAGGCAGACGGGGAAAGCGACGTGCGCGCGAAGATCGCCGAGATGCCGGAACCCGATCGCGCCATGGCCGAGCGGCTCCATGCCATCATCACGGCCGGCGCGCCGGGCCTCTCGCCGAGAACCTGGTACGGGATGCCCGCGTACGCCAAGGACGGCAATGTAGTCTGCTTCTTCCAAAGCGCACAGAAGTTCAACACGAGGTACGCGACGCTCGGCTTCAGCGACAAGGCGAACCTCGACGACGACGCCATGTGGCCGACCGCATTCGCGCTGAAGGAGTTGACCGCCGCCACCGAGGCAAAGATCAGCGCGCTCGTGAAGAAAGCGGTGAGCTGAGGACTGAGCGCCCTCAACTCGAATGTATGGCGAGAGACAAGAAACAGGAGGGACGAGAAGATGTCCACGAAAGCGACCTGGAAGCCGCACACCGAGCACGGCGAACTTGACACCAAGGAGCGCCGTGAACTCCACGAAAGCGTGTATGCCTTTCCCAAGCAGCGCAAGGAACCGCTGACCGACGCCTCGCACGTGAAGAACGCGCTGGCCCGCTTCGATCAGGTCGAAGACGTCTCCGACGCCGATCGTGATCTGGCCTTCGCCAACATTAAGCAGGCAGCGGCCCACTACGGTCTGAACGTGGAGGAAACGGACTGGCATGACCTCGGCAAGAAGTCGCATACCCGGAATCCGGCGCACACGCGTTGAACTCAAGGCGAGGCGCAAGGCAGCTTTACCCTGGTCGGCTTTAATCGCTCAGGCGGTAATGCTCTTTCCCAGGGCAAACAACTCGTTTATCCCGTCCGTCGCCAGAGCAAATAACTCCTGCATCACGGCCAGGCTGAACGGCTTTCCTTCCGCCGTGCCCTGTACCTCAACGAACTCACCCGCATCCGTCATTACCACGTTGCAATCGACATCGGCCCGGCTGTCCTCCTCGTAGCAAAGGTCGAGCCGGGGCTCGCCGTCTACCATCCCGACGCTGACCGCCGCGACGCCCATACGGAGCGGATTCTTGGCCAGTACCCCGTCACGTTGAAGGCGAGCCACGGCCAGCTGGAGCGCCAGGTAGGCGCCGGTCACGGCGGCGGTGCGCGTCCCCCCATCGGCCTGCAAGACATCGCAGTCGACCATGAATGTCCGCTCGCCCAGGGCCTTCAGGTCGACGGTGGGGCGGAGTGCCCGGCCGATCAGACGTTGGATTTCCTGGGTGCGCCCGGAACGGCCGTTCTTCCCCGACTCACGAGCGGTGCGGGTGAGGGTGGCGCGCGGGAGCATTGCATACTCCGCGGTCACCCAACCGCGGCCGCGACCGGCCATCCAGGCGGGCACCCGCTCTTCCACGCTCACCGCGCAGGCTACACGGGTCTCGCCCATCTCGATGAGCAGCGATCCCTCGGCATACTGAAAAAATCCCGGCGTCAATCGCACCGGGCGCAACTGGTTGTTCGCCCTACCATCTCGCCTAGCGGTCATTGATGTTCTATCCTTCATTCCATCGTCCCTGCCCATCGTACAGGACGCAGGCGCCGCCTGCCGGCACCGGGAAGTATAGGGAAGGGAGCGGCCGGTTGACGTTTCGGTTCCGGCGGAAGAGGATCGTGTGCAGGCAAGAGTCTTTCGCACCCTGGCCGGTGAAGGCAGGGCGGAACTAGAGATCAAGCGGTCCCGTTTTCTGGCCGTCGCGGTATCCGTGGCCGATGAGCCGACGGCCCAGGCGCTTCTGACGAGTGAGCGAACTCGGCACCCCGACGCGAACCATCACACCTTCGCCTATCGACTCGGCCAGGACGGGGCAATCGCCCGCTTCTCTGATGACGGCGAGCCCGGCGGCACGGCTGGGCGGCCGATCATGGAGGTGTTGCTGCGCGAGGAACTGGTCGATGCGGCCGTGGTGGTTACGCGCTATTTCGGCGGCACCCTCCTGGGCGCGGGCGGTCTGGCCCGCGCCTATGGCCAGGCGGCGGCCCAGGCCGTCCATGCGGCCGGAGTTCGCCGTATGTTGCCGCACACCCTGATGCGCGCCGTCATCTCCTACGCCCAGGCGGGCGCCCTGGAGCAGGCGTTGTCGTTATCCGGGCGGCAAATCCGCGACAGCACATACACGGAAACCGTTAGCTTCACTGTACCGGTACTCCAGGGGGATGAAGCCGCCTTCCGCACCCTCGTGGCCGACCTCACGGCGGGCACGGGCCGCGTGGAAGTTGGAGCGGTGCTCTACCTGGCGGAGTAAGAAGATATACAGGGAAATCATGACAGGAGAGCGCGCGGGAGCCGAGCCGCACCCGCTCCCGGAAGGGCTGCCGGGTAGAGTCGGGGTCGGTGGTGGTCACCGCGTGCTCCGCCGTGCGCATCCTCGTTGATCAAAACCTTACCGCGGCAGCCGTCAACCGGCCGTCACGGTGACCATGCTGGTCGCACCTCTCACCTCGATCTCGTAGTAGGGGCCGGTCACGTCGAAGCCGGCACTTTGCAGCCGAGCGTCCGAACCGCCGGCAGTGAAGTGCCGCCCGTCCAAATCGAGCACGGAGGACCAGCCATGTAGGTGGACGCGCACGGCGACGCCGGCCGGACGGCGCACAGTGATCGCCGATGCCGCGCCATTGATGCGCACCGGCACGACTCTGGTAGCCGTCGGGAGCTCCACGCGCATCTGGCTGGTCCCGCCCTCGACGGTCAACTCGCTTAGGTCCAGGTGTGCCAGCTGGGCGGTGATCATAGCGGCCCTGGCCTGGATCGCGATTCGCCAGGGCACGGCGACGCTGAGCGCCACGTCCGCCACCCGTTGCGGGCTGCCCAGCACCATGAGGCGGCGTGGATAGCGAATGGAAACCTCCCCGTCTTTGGCCGTTACCGCGGGCGCCGGTCCCTTGAAGCGCGCCCGATAGAGCGCGGTCAGCTCGTCGTCCGCACGCACGGTCAGCATGGAGGCTCCGGCGGAGATCGTGAGCCGGCCGCTCGTCAGGTTCCCCAGCGGCGCGGAGAAAATGCCACGCTCGGCGGCTTCGCCGTCGCGCAGCCGGAGGATCTCCGTCTGGGCCAGCGCGTTGCAGCGCTTGAGGAACGCCAAGACCACGGCCGTCTCCGCCGCGTCGAGCCCCAACGCCAGGTCGTCCCACGCCCTGCCCAGCGCGGCCAGGCGGCCGGCGCTCGCCTGGCCCGGCGCCGGCCGGACGATAACTCTGCGGCCATCGGAGGGGTCGCGCTCGCGGCGCACGTGCCCTGCCTCCTCCAGCCGGTTGAGCATGCCGGTGATCGCCCCGGTGGTGAGCCCGGTGAGGTCGGCGAGCCGGCCGGCCGTCGAGGGACCGGCACTCTCCAAAAGGTCCAGCACCTGCAGATCGGTGACCGTCATGCCGGCCCGCGCCGCGACGGCCCGGTAGAACGAGGCGCTCAGCCCATGGAACTGCCGGAGCTCGCGCGCCAGCTCGCCGCGCACGTCGGCCCCTGATCCGTCCGTACCGCTTGACATAGCCCGTGCTCCCGCCTAGAATTGACTTACTCAATAAGATAATTTCTGAGATATTGCTTACCTACTGATGGTAATTGTAGCACGGCAAGCGTGGGCGGCAAAGATGAATGGCGCGATGGTTGAGGTCGGGGGCCTGCGGAGGTCGTTCGGCGACCACCTGGTGCTCGGGGCATTGGTGCGGACCTGTCGAACGTGACCGTGGTAAAGGGAGACAAGAAGCATGGAAGCGAACAACGTGGCGGTCCAGGTCCATGGCTTGCGGAAGTCCTATAAGTCGTTGCCTGTGCTCAAGGGTGTGGACTTCGACGTGGCGCGCGGAAGCATCTTCGCGCTGCTCGGCTCCAACGGCGCCGGCAAGACCACGATCGTGAGAATCCTCACCACCCTGCTCAAGCCGGATGGCGGCACCGCGCGCGTCAACGGATTCGATGTCCTGGCGCAGCCGGCGCGGGTGCGGGAGTCGATCAGCCTGACCGGTCAATTCGCGGCAGTGGACGAGATCCTCACCGGCCGGGAGAACTTGATCATGGTCGCCAAACTACGGCACGTGAAGAGCGCGGGCACGGTGGCAGACGATCTGCTCGAACGATTCGGCCTCGCCGACGCAGCCACGCGACGGGTGTCGACCTACTCAGGCGGCATGCGCCGTCGCCTCGACATCGCCATGAGCCTCATCGGCAACCCACGGATCATCTTCCTCGACGAGCCGACCACCGGCCTCGACCCGGAGGCTCGCCTTGAGGTGTGGCAGGTGATCCAGAACCTCGCTGCCAGCGGCACGACCATATTCCTGACGACCCAGTACCTCGACGAGGCCGAGAAACTCGCCGACCGGATCGCGATTCTGCACGAAGGCACGATCATCGTGTCAGGCACGTTGGCAGAGCTGCGGAAGCTGTTCCCACCCCCGACAGTCGAATATGTGGAACGGCAGCCTACCCTGGAAGAGATCTTCCTGGCGATCGTCGGCAGCGACAAGAAGGA
>JAICHN010000356.1 GCA_025924845.1 Chloroflexota bacterium
ACCAAGCAGAGTTGAGTAGATTAGGTAATGACCTGTAGGATTCAGCTTGGCTACGAAGGCATCATAGCCACCTCGGTTGTGTGGCTGGAAGGCACGGGAGGTGGTAGGAAAGTCGATGGCATTGGAATAGCCCGTGACGAAGGCGTCACCATTCGCGTCCACCGCGATCCCGGTGCCATAGCTATTAGGCTGGCTTCCGCTTGGGACGCCTTGAGAGCCGTTCAAATAGGTCGTATACAGAAGTCGATTACCGCGCGGGTTAATCTTAGCCACGAACACGTTTGCGCATGCGTTAGGCGGACAGGCTGCCGGCGCCCCTCGCAGCATTGCGGTTTGGGTAATAATCGTGGAATAGGTAGTGCCGGCCACATACACATTGCCGACATGATCGATGGCAATCGCGCTCCCCGCATCATAGCTGCCATCAAGGTTAGAGTACGAGAGCACAGGGTCGATGATCAGGGGAGCCGCGTGATCGTAGGAGCCAATCAGGATTTTCGCCTCGTGCGTCCCGACCAGGGTATACCGAGCGGTAACCGCGCGTCCTCCGCTGCTGGCGCCCTGGTATGCACGCGGAGCCTTCTCGGTTACTATACCGAGGGCACTGCTCATAATCAGGTTGCCGAACCGATCGATGCTAAGCGCGCCGGCACCGGGGAAGGCCAGTCGGATTTGGTTGGCCTTCGCTCCAGGAGCCAGCGTGAAATCATATTCGAGATCGCCCTGAGTACCGAAATAAGTCACGTCGATACCTGGATACACGCCTTTGTAGGTCACTCGGCCAAATGTGGGCACTCCGGTACGCCATGCCTTGGGATTCGAACCTACGAGGTAGTTAACAGTCGCTTGTTGCTTATCAAGGCCGACGATACGCGGCGTGGGAGTGGCGCCCACGAGCTGGAAGCGAATGGTTGTAGTGCGTGGCGGTCGGGCTATGCCGTTTGCTTCCGTTTTGATGGGCCGCGTGTCAACCAGAAGTTCGGGACCCGTCGAGTCCATGGACAGCGCGAACCCATTCCCGTGCGCTACATAGCTGGTCGATCTGTTTGCTCCGCTCTCCTGCTCGAACACCAATGGCATCTTGGAGACGGATACATGTGGCTGTGTCATATGGGCACGTTCAGTGCCCGCGCCCGTCTGCCGGAGAGACGCCGCGGCGGCGTGCGCGGTCGGAGGAGTGGAGGCGACGCCGTTTAGCGGAACCGATGCGCCAAGGATCCCAGTGAAGGCTACGGCGGCCCCGGCACCTCTAAGGGCGGAAAACGGAAGCTTTCGGCGCATCGATATCATTGGCGGGCCCTCTCCTCATATTAATGCATGTCGTTCAGGAGCAATGCTGGTCATTAGCATAGCATGACACGGGCACCGTGGACCCTTATGCCGCGACTTGTCTATCACCCATTTGTCATGTTGCGTTAATCCAGGCCGGCCTATACTGGCGGAGCCGGTGTAGGAAGTGCGCGAGTGCCGGCGAGGTACCGAACATAGGCATCGCGGCAACACATTTTTCTACCCATTGTTGCCACTCTTCACCGTCGTTGATGCCGGTTTCCTGGTTTGGCCCGGGGGCACCGCCCCCGGGCTGTTTTATTGCCCGCTCACCCTTGCAGGCAAGGGGGCGCACATGCTACAGTACCCAAGCGACGAAACCGTTCGCATGGCGTCGTGTTTAGGTGAGGTTTTGCGCCCGTGTTGACGGCCCTCCGCATCGTTCAGGTAATCCTGGCGGTATTTCTCTCGGTCTTGATCTTGTTGCAGTCACGCGGCAGTGGGCTCGGCAGCGTGTTTGGCGGCGATGGTAATGTGTTCCAGACGCGGCGCGGCATCGAGTTGACGCTGTTTAAGTTCACGATTGGCATCGCGGCCGCATTCCTGGTCGTGTCTCTTCTGGTGGTGTCCAAGTTCATCTGATCCCTGCTCGTTTCTTCTCTCGTACCGCTTGCCGAAGTGGTGAAATTGGCAGACACGCGGTGTTCAGGACGCCGTGAGCTATGCTCGTGTGGGTTCGAGTCCCTCCTTCGGCACTACAATAAAGCGAAACTCCGGCGGTAACACCGCCGGAGTTTCGCTTTATTGGCTGTCTTCCACCTCGATAGGTATGCTCACCATGAAGCCGGAATCGAAGGGGGAGAACGATGGGACAGCAGCCTTTAAGCCGGAGCTATGTTCATGGCGCTTCCGAGACGGCACTGATCGGCCTGACGATTGGCGATCTTTTCGATCAGATAGCGCAAGCTCACGGTGATCGTGACGCTCTGGTCGATCGCGGACAGGGCCTCCGCTACTCATACACGGCGCTGCGGGCGGCGGTCGACGATGCGGCGCGCGCCTTCCACGCCCTCGGGCTCCGCAAGGGAGAGCGCCTTGGGATCTGGGCGCCCAATCGGGCCGAGTGGGTGATTACCCAGTTCGCCACCCCCAAACTGGGCGTGATTATGGTGAATATCAATCCAGCTTATCAGAGTGCGGAACTGGAATATGCGCTGCGCCAGTCCGGCATTTCTACCCTGGTGCTCGCTCCCGCCTTCAAGAGCAGCGACTACCTCGCCACCCTGCTGAGTATCTGCCCCGAAATTTCGGGACAGCCGGGTTCCTGGCGCTCGACCCGCTTGCCCGACTTGCGAGAAGTGATCGTGTTGAGCGATCAGGCGCCGGCCGGGATGCAGGCATGGCCGGAGCTGCTGACTCTTGCCGACCGCGTGGGCGCCGACCAGTTGGCGGCGATTCAGGCTGAACAGCAGTTCGATGATCCGATCAACATCCAATACACCTCGGGCACCACCGGCTATCCCAAAGGGGCGACGCTCACCCACCACAATATCCTCAACAACGGCTTTTTCATCGGCGAGGCGATGCGGCTGACCGCCGCGGATCGCTTATGCATCCCTGTCCCGTTCTACCATTGTTTCGGCATGGTGCTGGGCAACCTGGCCTGCGTGACTCACGGCAGCGCCATGATCTTGCCGGGCGAGGGCTTTGATGCCCTCGGCGTGCTGGAGTCGGTGCAGGCCGAGCATTGCACCGCGCTTCATGGTGTGCCGACTATGTTCATCGCCGAACTGGAGCATCCGCGATTCGCCGAGTTTGACCTCACCACCTTGCGCACCGGCATCATGGCAGGCTCGCCGTGCCCGGTCGAGGTGATGCGGAAGGTCAACACGCTGATGCATATGCCCGAGGTGACCATCGCCTACGGTATGACCGAGACATCCCCCGTTTCCTTCCAGACGACCGTGGATGATCCACTGGAGAAGCGAGTGGGAAGCGTCGGCCGCGTGCAGCCGCACGTGGAAGCCAAAATCATCGACCCCGGAACAGAGCGGATCGTGCCCCCTGGGACGCCGGGTGAACTCTGTACTCGCGGCTATCTAGTGATGCTCGGCTATTGGAACAACGCCGAAGGGACGGCCGCGGCCATCGATCCGGCACGCTGGATGCACACCGGCGACCTCGCCACGATCGATGAAGACGGCTATTGCAACATCGTCGGGCGCATCAAGGACATGATTATTCGGGGCGGCGAGAACATTTATCCACGCGAGGTGGAGGAGTTTCTCTATACGCACCCCAAGGTGCAAGACGTGCAGGTAATCGGCGTCCCCAGCCGAAAGTACGGCGAGGAAGTGATGGCGTGGATTCGCCTGAAAGAGGGCGTCGCCGCCGAGGCGGAGGAGATCCGTGCCTTCTGTCGCGGCAAGATCGCGCACTACAAGATTCCAGCCTACTGCAAGTTCGTGGACAGTTTTCCCATGACGGTGACCGGGAAGGTGCAAAAGTTCAAGATGCGTGATATCGCCGTCGAGGAGCTGGCATTGCGGGAAGACGCGGGCATCGTGACCGCCTAGCGCCCGTTAACCGACAATCACTACTATATGGATCCTGACACTAAAGTGTCAGGATCTCCCACCCGGTACTTCAGCGTCAAGATCGTCAATCAGGATGCTTACCCCAGGTACGAGGGGTCCAGTGCCGGGAGGTAAATCTGGAAATCGGCGCCCCCGAAACTATGACCATTGAACACGTAGACCGGCTCGAAGTAGAGATTACTCGCTGAGCCGGCGGGCAGATAGACAATACTGGGTGCTGCCACCGAATCGTTCGTAGTGGGGAGAGCACCCGTGCTGTGTACCACACCCTGCCCCAGGCTAATCAGACTCAGGGCGGTCGACGCGGAAATACTCGGCGCCAGGGCGGCTCGAGTGGTATCAACCCATTGAATGTCGACCATGCGGATTTGCCCCCCCGCGCTTACCGTGACCTGGGCGCGCGCTCCCTGAACCAGGTACGGCGTTGCCTGGGTGAAAAGGGCCACTTTGTCGCCGCCGGTCGCGACGCGAACCCCGGCAGGCTCGGCGCCCGCGGCAAGTCCGTGTTGGGTAAGGAAGGTGCGAGCGGCCGAGACGGAATCCACCACATTGCTCCCCTGCACCGGGTTGAGCAGGGTCAGATGCAGGGCATATCCCGCGCTCCGCACGGTCAGGGCGGCACGGTAAGTCAAACTTCCGGTGCGCACGAGGGTCACTGACTTCGCATCACTGCTTTTGCTAAGCATCTTGATTGGCGTAAAGCCAAACGCACTAAGCAGGTCGGTGGGCGATTGCGGGGTAGTCGAGGGGATGAATACGGCCAGTGAGCCGGGATTAGATGGTGCTTGAGTCGTCAGGTGGAGCGTCACGCCCGGCGTAAAGGGCGTGGTGCCGGTGAGCGGCGACTGGCTTCCGGCTAGAGCGGGGACGGGGAATATGGCGTGCGCCGGCGCGACGATCGTTGCCGTCGTGCTGCCTTGCGCCGGCACGGCGGGACGGAACAGGGTTGGATTGGCGCTCGGCGCGACGTTCGCTACTTCGGTGGGGCCGAGGGTTGGGGCTGGAGCGTTCGGTGTACTGCTGGGAAGCGCCGCCACCGGCGTATCGGTCGCCGGCACGCCCACGGTCTGGCGCGGCCGTGCCGTGGCCCTGGGTAGGGCTGTATTAGTGGGCGAGACGGTGGCACTTGGTCGCGGCGTATGAGTGGGCGGGATCGTGGCGCTTGGTCGAGGCGTATTGGTGGCAGGGACCGAGGTTGCGGTCGCCGGCGGCGCGGTGGTGGTCACCGGCGGAGTTGTAGCGCTGGGTCGAGTCGTTGCGGTCGGCTGCTTGGTGGTGGTCGGCAGCCAAGTCGCGGTATCCGCCGCCTGGACCAGGCGAGGCGTCGTGGTGGCGGGTACGGTAGTGGCCGTATCCGGCACGAAGGTAGCGGTAGGGGGTACGGGGGTCGCGGTTGGCGGCTGGAGCACTCGCGTCGCGGTTGACGGTACTCGGGTCGCAGTGGGAGGCACTGGGGTCGAGGTAGCCGTTGCCGGAATGGCGGTCGGAGGAATTGGGGTGGAGGTAGAACTGGGCGGTATCGGCGTTGGTGCCGGCACGGTATCCGTGGGCATGACTGTTGGCGGCACGGCGGTGGACGTAGCGGGCGCCGTGGTCGCGGTAGGCGGA
>JAICHN010000357.1 GCA_025924845.1 Chloroflexota bacterium
CCCGGCTGCGCGATCCAGATTGGGAGCGGGCTCCGCGCTCAGGGTGTGCGCATAACGGTGGTCCATCCGGTGGAGTTGCTGGACCGAGCGTACGCCCAATAACTCTTGCCGGAAGCCGGCACATTCCAGATCCCGCCAGTCGGCTTACGTGGCAGGATCAACAGGAGGAATCCTCGCGAGAATGAGGATGGCCAGATCCTGTACCATCGAGATTGGTGCTGAATGAGCCGAGAGAGGTGAGAGATGCTCATCACTACTACCGAGAATGTTCATGGCTACCGCGTCCTCGATGTGAAGGGTGAAGTGTTCGGTCTCGTAGTGCGCAGCCGGGGCATTGGGGGCAATATCATGGCCGGCCTGCGCTCACTCAAGGGTGGTGAGATCAAGGAATATACATCCCTGCTCGAAACCACGCGCCGTGACGCCGTGGATCGTATGGTGCAGAATGCTCAGGCCATGGGGGCCAACGCCGTAATCATGATGCGGTTCGACTCGTCGGAGATCGGTGATACGATGTCCGAAATCGTGGCCTACGGTACCGCCGTGGTGCTGGAACGCGAAGGATAGTCCTCACACACTAGCGTGACCTTTGAGCGCTTCGCTCCGTTGCCCTATCAGGGACAGACCCACGGGCGGTGCACGCGCCGTGCCTGGCCCGCGAATGCCGGCCCTGTCGGGTGCTGGGCCAGGTGTCGGAAGGGGTACGCGAGTGATGATAGGGCAATTGCTCGCCGAGGGCGTGATCGACACGCCATGGCATGCAATAAAGCCGTCGCGCGCGATCTTCGGCCGGCGGGGAACAAGTGGACACGGCCGGAGCGCCGGAGTCGGGAGGTTGATGGCTGGGCAGGTTGAGCCTACCGCCGCGGAATCGGAGCAGAACGCCACCGAGCGTGAGCCGGTGGGCGCCGTATTGTACGCGCGGATGGATGACGCGACGCTGGTCGCGGCGGCTAAACAATCGCCCGAGGCGTTCGGCGCGCTCTATGAGCGGCATGTACGTTCGGTCTTTGCTTTTTGCTTCAGCAAGCTCCATGATGGCCACCTGGCCGAAGATCTCACATCGCAGACCTTCCTTCAGGCGCTGCGCGCCCTACCGCGCTATCAAGAGCGCGGCACCCCGATCCGGGGCTGGCTGTTCCGCATTGCCGCCAACCTGGTCACCGACCGTCTGCGTACACAACGCCCCGAACAGCCGCTCAGTGAGCCGCCCCCAGGCTTCGACGATGCCGCGCCATTCGAGCCCGCGGACCCCAAGAGCGAAGCGGAAATTACCAAGTGGGAACAGGCGGATGCTTTTAATCGGCTGATCGCCGGCCTTAGCCCCGAACAGCAAAGGGTCGTGCGGTTGCGCTTCGTAGATGGGCTGCCCATGGCGGATATCGCGGCGCGCATGGGGCGGAGCGAGGGAGCGGTCAAGATGCTGCTCATGCGCGCTCTCCAGAACTTGCGCCGCCGACTGGGTGAGGAGGCGAGCCATGCAGGATGACGCACGCGCGGACCTGCTGTTCCGCATCCTGGCGGGCGAGGATTTATTACAGGACCACCCGGACGACGCGGAGTTGCGAGCGCTCGCCGAACTGGGGAGCCGGCTGGATACATTGCGTCCCACGATAGCGGCGCTCGATCGGGCTGAACAGGCGTTCAATCCCATTTTTGCTCAAGGTCTGCACCGAACGCTCGTCGCGACTCATCCCGCGGCGCCTCCTCGGCGCGCCGTACACAACGCCGCTCACGCGGCGACGCGCACCGCGAAGCGGCTGTCGCGTCGGTTCCTTGCCCTTCTGGTGTTGCTGGTGATGCTGTTGCTGATCGTCCTGGGGATCGTCATTCAGGGCAACCGGCAGGCCGCCCAGGTCGGCACCGCGGCGCTGACCGCCACTCCGGTGCGACCGGGCATTCTCGCCAAGAGCTTCGCGGCGAACGCGCCCCAGGCCGGCGCACCGGCCGGCGGCAGGGCAGGAACGGCGGCGCCCAAGGGGACTGCGTCCTCAAGACTAGGTTCAGCGACGTTCCAGCCCGGTGCCCAACCCACGCCCACCAACCGCTCCGGGACACAGAGCGTAGCGGGAGGCGTCGGTCCGAACATGGACACCATCGTGCCGCGCCCGGCGATCCACCCTGGCTCAGTCCGCTACCAGCTCCCGAGCAAGCTGCCGCGGCAGCCTTCGTCAGTGCCGCTGTACCAGGTACGCCGACTACCGATCAGCCTGAAGGAGGTACGGACCATCGCGACAAGCTTTACCGGTATGGGCGGGATGACCGGCACTACCCTTCTCAGCTTCAGCGGGGGCGGGGCGCAACTGGTGATCGATCCTGCTACCGGCGCGATCGACTTTATAGGCACGAAACGGGCCGCCGCTCCGGCTGAATCTACCCCGCCGTTACCCGACTCCAGAGCGGTGAGAGCGGCGCGCGCCTGGCTGAACACCCACCATTTGCTGCCCCAACAGTCCGGTGCGCTCCGCGTGAAGGTGACGCGACAGGGAGTGCTCACCGTCATGCACTTCACCCCAGCCCTTGAACTGCCGCTGGGGGCCGACGCCCAAAGCCCGGTGATTACCGTACGAGTGGATGCAGGGGAGAAGGTCGTGAGCGCGCACGCGGCATGGGCACAATTGAAGCCGGCGGGTACGGCGGCAATACTGCCGCCGTCAGTCGCGGTCTCGCCTGCTGTTGCGCCGCCTACCGCGCACGGCGGAGCGACGGTAACCGTCACGCCGTTGCTGCTCGTCACCGAGGTGAAACTGCTCTACCAGACGGAGGGTCAGGGAGCCGCGCCGACGCTCCGCCCCGTTTACCAACTAACCGGTATGCTGGGAGTACAGACCATCACCCGGACCGTGCCCGCGAGCCGTTCTGGAACCTAACCGCTGGATTGGCAAAACAGGATACTCTTTCCTTTCGCTACGGGGAGCCATAATCCTGTTTCTTCTGGAGAGGAGGCGCCGACGATGGACCTTGTATTGCGCGCCTATGACGCGGACGCGGTAGCGCGTGCCGAGACGGTTCCGGTCGAACTATTGCTGGTTGCGCTGCGCCGAGGCGCCTTGCGAGAGGCGGACAAACGACGCGTAGGGTTGGACGCCGATGAAGACATTTATGCTCGTGAGACGATAGCGGAACGCCTCGAAGGACTGATCCAGGAAAACCACGGCGCGGCAAGTCTCAAGATGCTTGCCGCCGCGCCGTCGAAAGAGGCCGGACCCGTTCCACTGCATGGGGCGGCGATTGACGCCGATGAGGCGCTTGCCCTGCGCGAGGATCTGGTGCGCACTCTCACCTACGGACTGTGGCGGGCGCCCGAGGCGGTGATATCCCATGTGCTGAGCATAGTCACTGGGCGCCCCGACCCCGCACCTCTCCTGAGCGAGCCGGAGGCGTTCGCGGAACTGGAATCTGTTCTGGCCATAGCCCAGGATGACGAGGCGTTCGCCGCCCGGTTCGGCGAGCGGATACGGGCGGATCTGGCGCGGGCGAAGAAGCTGGCCGACGCGGCGGCCGTTCGCCGCGAACTGGCAACCTGCGGACAGGTGCTTGGCCCAATCGCCCGCCTCCTGAAAGGGGCGCGAGCAGGCAACCTGCGTGTGATCGCCTATCAAGACGAGCCGGGCAGGGACGGCCTGACTCGCTTCCTGGCGGACGATCAGTTCACACCAACGGAGGAGGAGCCGACGTCACCGCCGGTGAGCGCCAATGGACACGGCGACCGACGCTGATCTGACTCAGCCCTGGCTACGTAGCCTCGCCAATTCGGCCTCCAGTTCCTGGATACGCATCGCCTGGGATTGCACCTCGCGCTCCTGGAGGCGCAGGCGCCGGTGCTTCTCGTACGGAAACTCCATGGGGCGGCCGTCATGATCGTCAAAGGTTCGCAACAAGGATCCTTCAGCTTTAAAGGAGATATCAAGACCCAGTGCATGGTAGCGCCCATCCTCGCTCGGACGCCATGGCCGCGCCTCACCTGCCTGACATTGCCAGCCGCGACACCCCTCGCCAAGCAGGTCGCCGGCCGGATCGAACACCAAATAGTTCGCGATGCCGAGCGCCAGGTAGCCCCATGCCTTGCCCGCGACCGCGTCGACATCATACTCCCAGGTGGAAGGGCTTGCCACCTCGATGATCAGGTCGGGTAGACCGTCGGCGCGGAGTTGCATCTCGGCTCGTTCGGTGGCGCCGGCCCGGGTGTGCAGCATCACGTCGGGGACTGGACGCCACGAGGAATGATGCGGATTCACGCAGAGGAATGCGAGTTGGTTGCCGACGTGCCAGGGTAGGTTGCGGTCGGAAGCGACATCCTGTAGGCTGGTCACGATCGTGAGAATGGCGCGCTGATGCCAATCCGCCCCCACCAAATCCTCCTCGGTGTCGTCGTGCAGCCGACTCTCCGACATCACTCGTGAGATGCTCATCACTCAACCTCCCGCTTCGCCATGGTTGCGCTAAGAACAGTGTACTCGCTGCGCCGATTGGGCAGCGGGCCCGACCTTGATGGTGAGTGGGTCCACCGGGCGTGCTCGCCCCTGTGCCGGCGTACACTGAAAGCGTGACTTGCGGGATCATGGCGCCGTGATGGAGGACATGCTCAGATGGAGGCGGAGAGCGAACGGATGGACGGGGAGCGGGCGCGGCACGAGGGAGCTGAGGCGTACCGCGAGGCCAGGAACGGAGAGGCGCGTCCAGCCGTCGGCATCGCGAAACCGGTATGACGGGCGAGGTTACGGCCCTGGTCGCGGTCAGTCTTGCCTTCGCCTGGAGTATGGGCGCCCACTATACCGGGGCGGTGATGGGGATGCCCTACACCGTCCGTGCCATCCGCCTCTGGCCCGCGCTAGGCGCCATCGCCCTCCTCACGGTCCTCGGCGCGACGGTCGCCAGCCGTGGAGTGCAGCAAACAGTCGGCTTGCACATCATTGACCCAGCGCGGGTCGACGCGCGCATGGCGACGATCATCGTGCTCGGGGCGTTCGTCCTGACCACGGTGTATACCTACTACAAAGTGCCTACATCGACCATCCAAATCCTCATCTTCTGCGTCGTCGGCACGGGCGTCGCCGCCGGGGCGCCGGTCCACTGGGCCACGATCGCCCGCCTCGCCGTGCTATGGGTGCTGGCCCCGCCCGCGGCATGCGCCCTGGGCTTCGTGGCCACCCGCGTGTTGGACGCCGCGCTGCCCACCGATGCCGCCGGCGCCGAAGGCGAGGATCAGCAATTCATGATTATTCCCCGATTGCTGATCATGATGGGCCTGGCGGCCTCATTCGTGCTGGGCGCCAACGATGTGTCCAACGCGGTGGGTATCTGGACGGCGGTGCATGTGGGGTCGGAAGTGGTGGCCGGGCTGGTCGGAGGACTGGCGATGGGAATCGGCGCGCTCACCTGGGGCCGGCGCATCCTTGACCGGGTCGCCTTCGATATCGTGACCATGGATCGAGTAATGGCGACCGCGGCGCA
>JAICHN010000358.1 GCA_025924845.1 Chloroflexota bacterium
AGGTATTAGTCCACCAGCGCCGTGGCCAGCTAATAGGAGCCGAACAGCGGATGAGCCTTTAAGGCCTCCACGGCGAAGGAACGCGAACGACCGGCTATTGCCGCCACGGTATAACGCTCGTAGCGTTTGACCTGCTGCATCAGCAAGAGGGCGTGCTCCGGCACCGTGCCCACCGGCACCGGCTGGGCGCCCGTGCCGTCCACCTCACACACAGCTTCGACCACATCGTCGTCCGCCATGCCCGTAATGGCGCCGCGATTGGGCACGTTGAGGATCAATCTGTGTCGTCCGCCGGCCACCACGGCGCCCATCACGGCCAGGGCTACGCCCGCGTAGCCCTCGTTACCCTCGGCCAGCGCCAACTCATCGGCGCCGCGATCCATCTGGCCGCCCGTCTCCGCCGCCATATAGCTGCCTCGCCGCGTCCCCAGATAAGCGCGATAGGCAGCCATCCCCTGCTCGGGGTGCGCTTCCGGATCGATGGTCCGCAGATCCTCGATCAGCTTGCCGCTGAGCCTCGCTACCTGCTCGCCCCGGCTTTCGTCGGCGGCCAGGATATTGGCTACCGCCTGCTCCCGATAGTAGTAGTAGTAGAGGTATTCGTTGGGAATCATCCCGACTAGACGAGTCAAGGCGGGGTCGAACGGTTCATCCGGCAGCGCGCGCAACGCGTTGTCATCGGCCAGCAAGCCGGGCAGAAGGTCTTCGCCCTGGAAGCGCGCCGAGGCAAGCCACGAGAGATGATTCAAGCCAAAGAAAGTAACATCCAGTTCCTCGGGGGCATGACCAAGCGCCTCCGAAACGACACGCAGCATGGTAGGCGGTGTATCGCAGATACCGGCCACGCGCATGCCGGGACGGGCGTCGGCGATCGCCTGCGCCACCAGGCCGGCTGGATTGGTGAAGTTCAGCAGCCAGGCGGTAGGGCACAATTCCGCCATCAGATCCGCGTAGCCCAGAATAGCCGGGATCGAGCGGAGGGCCATGGCGAAACCCCCCGGTCCCGTCGTCTCCTGCCCGAGCACGCCATGGCGGAGAGCGATCCTTTCGTCGAGGGCGCGGCCCGCCTCGTTCCCGACCCGGATCGTGGTAACCACGAAATCGGCGCCGGTAAGGGCGTGGCGCGGGTCCGTGGTCAACTCCAGCTTCACGGGATCGCCGGCCTGGTGCAGTAAGTGCCGGCAGAGGGCGCCGATCAGCCGAAGCTTTTCCTCCTGTTCATCCATCAGGGTGACCTGCTCCAGGCCGAGGGCGGCCGCCTTGCGCGCCAACCCGGTAATGAAGAGGGGAGTACGCACTCCCCCACCGCCGATGATGGTTAATTTCACGCTCATCTCCTTACCGCGCGCGCGGCGCCCTCAATCTCATCGCTCCCCTGATCCCGCTGGAGCGTTCAGAGTCAGGATACCCGGTGCGAGGCGGCGGCGCGTAAAATTGGTTACGTACCTCGACAGCTCGCGGATACCCCTGCCGAACGGCCCGATCCGTCATGCTAGACTACTCCCATGGTGGTGAAGGTTGGATTTTCCCTTGAAGTAGCCACCGAAGGTTAGGGAGGGTCAAGCCATGCCGAACTCAATCTCTCACATCCAATTCAACATTAATCCGGCCAACCTGTCGTTTTACCGTGACCTTCTCGCTTTCCTGGGCTGGACTCCCATTCACGACGCGGACGGCGTGCTCGGGGTCGGCGGCAAGGGTGGCTGTAGTCTCTGGTTCTCGGGTCAGGGCAAGGATACGGCCAACGATTATGACGGTCCGGGGGTGAATCATCTCGGCATTGCCGCTGATTCGCAGGGGGAAGTGGATGCAGCCGTGACCTGGCTGGCCGAGCACGACGTACCCGCCTTATTCGAGACGCCGCGCCACCGTCCGGACTTCGCTGCCGGCGAGAGTGATACCTATTACCAGGTGATGTTCGAGACCCCGGACCGTATCCTGCTCGAAGTGGTTTACACGGGACCAAAGGACTCCTAAAGGATATCCTCCGCACCTCCACCGGGTATGATTGCACGGCGATGGGCGAAGCACCAGGGGGAAATCCTCATTTGCCTTTCCCCGACTGATGGTCGGCCTTGGCGTGGGTAGGAGCTTCCTTTACTTTGTGGGAATCACGGGCTATTCCGGAGAAGAACAGTGAGCGGTGGCGGTGCCGCTTGACCCTCATGGGCGGCATGCTCTCCTCGTCCGCCGCATGCTCCATCAGCACCCGGGTGATGTCGTACTTCCAGGGGCCAAGGCCCATGTTGATCGCATTGATCTGAGCGCCAAGCAAGAGCACCAATGAGAAGAACCAGAACCAGGTAATGGTGATGATGGCCGTGGCGATCGCCGCCGTGCTGTACTCGCGCGTGCCTACGAAGTGCGCGGTGTAGACCGGAAAGGCGGTATTGACCACGGCCATCGCCGCCGCCCCGAAGAGCGCCCCTTGCCAGGCATGACGCCAGGCGATGGGTCGATTGGGCACCACGATATAGATGACGAGGAACAGGACAAAGAGGGAGGCCAGGGATGTGGCCAGGCCGAGCGCCGCGGTGAAGGGTCCGCTGATCGAACTCGGCAAGACCCGGCCAAGCGCGGTCGTGCCGGCGCCCAACACGATCGAGGCCAGGAAGGAGAGGGGCAGCAACCCGGCGAACAGCAGAATCATTACCATGGACATCAGCTTCTGCCACACCAGATCCCGAGTCTTGACCCGAAAGATGAAGGCAAAGGAGGTCTCGATGGAACTGAATAGGTTCATGCCGCCCCAGAGGAGGCCGATGACGCTTACCACGGTGAGCAGCGTGCCGACGCTGTGAATGGAGGTAAGCAGATGAGCTATATTGGCGTCCTTCGCCAGATCGGCGGGGAGGATGCTGTTAATCTCCGCGGCGATCGCGGGCACGTTGTTCGAGACCACGGGCAACAGGGTGATCGCCGTAACCAGGGCCAGGATGAGTGGTACGGTCGAGGTCAGCACGTTAAAGGCGACCATGGCGACCAGATTCATGGTGGTATCGTTGTTGAACTTATTGAACAGCAATAGGCCGTAGTTCTTCACGCGGCCCGGTAGGCCGACCCGCCCGGCAACCTCCGTTGGGGGCGGCTTGGATCGGACGGAAGCAGCTGTTTTGGTCGGCAGCACCGCGCGGCCCACCGCGTCGCCGGGCGCCTTCGGCACGGGCCGCCCGTCGGCGCGCGCTTCACGTTTGGTCGGCCGGTCAGGATTGGATGTGGTAGTGGATTCCATCGGGCGCTTCTCCCACCCTCCTGAGCGTGAACAGCGGGCCGGATGCCATGTGGACGCCCCATGGACAACATACCCGAACTGCTCTAGCCGATCTCGGTCCGCCGGATGCGCTTCAGCGCGCACGTGCTATGCTGACTATGCGGGATGCGATACCGTTTCGCCAGGTGGTGATGTATGCAGGAGATGCGACGGCGGAGCATAGCTGAAGGGACCGGCGCGCCGGTGCCTACCACATGGCAGCGCGCGCTCTATCTTCCCCTGATCATCCTGGCCTGGCTGGCCGTGCTGGTAGTATGCGGGTGGCTGATTTCCCACATCTCGAAAACCCTCCTGGTCCTGGTGCTAAGCGGCGTCGTGGCGTTCGCGCTCACGCCGCTCGTCAATTTATTCGCACGCTGGATGCCGCGCGGGTTGGCCATTGCCCTGGCCTACATCCTTGGTTTCGGCGTGCTGCTCGCGCTGCTCGGGATAATCGTGGATACGGCGGCAAACCAGATCACCAGTTTGGTCGGCAACCTCCCCAACTATCAGACCGAGTTTAAGCACTACGAGCCGCACATCGTTTCGGCGCTGAAGCACTTCGGGGTCACGCAGGCGAAGCTCGACCACGTACAGCACCAAGTAATCACCTACATTCAGAGTGTCGGCACCACCGCCGCGACGCAGTCAGTCTCCATTGTCTCGGGAGTCCTCAGCACCCTCGTGGACGTGGTGCTCATTCTGATCCTCAGCGTCTATCTCACGGCAAACGGCCCGAACATTTCGCAACGGCTGCGCCGTGAAACGCCGGGCGGTCAGCGCTGGCGCACCGCCCTCTTGATCGCGATCGTCAATCAGGTGGTGGGAGGCTACATTCGCGGTACCCTCACCATGGCGACGTTGATTGGGGTGCTGGTGGGCGGCGGAATGCTGGTCCTCCAGGTCCCCTATGCCATCCTCCTGGGGGTTCTCGCCTTCTTTATGGAATTCGTGCCCATCGTCGGGGTGCTGATTTCGGGCGCCGTCTGTGTCCTGGTCGCGCTGTTCCAGGGCTGGATTCTCGCGGTGATCGTTGTCGCCTATTTCGCGGTCGTGCATATCATCGAAGGCGACATCGTCGGGCCGCGCGTGATGGGTAAGGCGGTAGGCATCCATCCGGCGACGGCGCTGGTTGGCCTGGTGGCCGGGACCGAAATATTCGGCATTTGGGGAGCGCTCTTCGCGGCGCCGCTGGCGGGTTTGCTGCAGGCGGTCGGGACCGCGGTGTGGCGCGAATGGCGCGGAAAAAATCCAGACGCCGTGTTGCGTAGCGAGGATGAGCACGTCAAATTCGAGAACGCGGCGGCGGACATGCCCGAACCAAGTCATGGCGTCGATGCCGACGAGAGGCATCCCGGTCCCCTGCGCCCGATCCGTCCCCCTGGTTCAGACTGAGGGTAGCGGTGGTGAGCTGGTGCGGCTTGGCCTAATAAATCCTTTGGCGGTTCCGTTAGGTTCCGTAGAGCCGTCCCTTGTGGGTGCCCTTGGCTAGGGCACAGGTGGAGGGCGGCGCCGATTGGCGCCGGCGCCGCCCTCGTCCACGGATAGAGATGGAGTGAGTGCCCTTGCGGGCAGGAGACAGCCGTGGATGCGCCTACTGTAGCGGCGCCGCCCGCGTCGGTCAATCACCCAGGTGGGGTGGGAAACAGCCTATGCTACACTCTCTATGATTGCCGTCGGCGCCCAACGCGGCGTTGCCTTAGAGAAAGACCGAGATGAACGACGAGATTACCAAGGTTCCCGACCATATCGCCCGGAAAAGCGAAAACTTCGCCGAGTGGTATACCGACGTGGTGCGGAAGGCCGAATTGGCCGACTATTCGCCGATCCGCGGCTGCATGATCATCCGCCCATATGGCTATGCCCTGTGGGAAAACGTCCAACGCGCCCTGGATGACATGATCAAGGCTACCGGCCACTCCAACATGTATTTTCCCCTGCTCATCCCCGAAAGCTTCCTGACCAGGGAGGCGGACCACGTTGAAGGTTTCGCGCCCGAGGTGGCCTGGGTCACGAACGCCGGCGGAGCCGACCTGGAGGAGCGCCTGGCCATTCGCCCGACCTCGGAAACGATCATTTGCTCGACCTATAAGAACTACATCCAATCGTGGCGTGACCTCCCGGTGCTGATCAACCAATGGGCAAACGTGGTGCGTTGGGAGATGCGCACCCGCTTCTTTCTCCGCACCACCGAGTTCCTCTG
>JAICHN010000359.1 GCA_025924845.1 Chloroflexota bacterium
ATCAGGCGCCCAACGCGAACCTCGACGGTACGCCCAATTACGATCCCTGGACAGTAGAGACGACCGGGCAAGCGGAGGGCTCACTTGCCCTCGATGCCCATGGTCCGGTGAATACCACCGCCTTACCCGAAAGCTTGCGCCTCACCATCTCACAGGTGGGCAAGGGCGAGCGCGTCGGTATCGCCAACCCCGGCTACTCCGGGATCGCGGTACGGCCCAACACGACCTATCGCGCCTCGTTCTACGCCAGACGCGGCGCCGGCTTCAAGGGTCCTCTTACCCTCACTCTTGAGGACGATACCAACAAGGTGCTTACTTCGGCGTCGGTCCCCGCCGTTTCCGGCGCCTGGCGGCATTATGCTCTTACCCTGTCCACCCCGGCGACCATCGCACCCTCCGGGAACGATCACTTCGTCATCTCCGGCACGCATACTGGAGAGGTCTGGTTTACGCTCGTTTCGCTCTTCCCCCCTACCTGGAACGACCGGCCGAACGGCATGCGCATCGATCTGATGCGCGATCTCCTGGCCCTTCATCCCGGTTTCCTGCGAATTCCCGGCGGCAACTATCTTGAAGGCCAGACCGCGGCCACGCGCTTTCAGTGGAAGACCACTATTGGCCCACTTTCCCTGCGGCCGGGCCACGAGAATGACGCCTGGGGGTACCGTTCCACCGATGGCCTGGGTCTGCTTGAATACCTGGAGTGGTGCGAGGATCTGCACGTCACCCCGGTGCTCGCGGTGTATGCCGGTTACTCTCTCTTGGGGCAGTATGTGGCGGCCGGCGCCGCCCTGCGGCCCTACGTTCAGGACGCCCTGGATGAGATCCAGTACGCAACCGGCTCGATCGCCACGAAATGGGGGGCGCGCCGCGCCGCGGACGGCCATCCGGCTCCGTTCACCATTCGATATGTCGAGATCGGCAACGAAGACTTCTTTGACCGATCGGGGAGCTACGATAGCCGGTTCGCCCAATTCCACGACGCGATCCGCGCCGCGTATCCCTCAATCAAGCTGATCGCCACATCTACCGACGCGACCAGCCGCACCCCGGACCTGCTCGATCTGCATTTCTACGACTCACCTGAGTGGTTTGCCGCTCACACCAATTACTTCGACCAGTACAGCCGCCGCGCGCCAAAGATCATGGTAGGCGAGTATGCCGCGCAGGCGGACGGCAGCCCGCTGGCCCGCGGCCCGGCCACCCTGGGCACGGCAATCGGCGAGGCGGCCTGGATTACGGGCCTTGAGCGCAATTCGGATGTCGTGGTGATGACCTCGTACGCGCCCCTCTTTCAGAACGTGAATCAGGGCTACTACCAGTGGACGCCCGATCTGATCAGTTACGACGCCCTGAACAGCTACGGCTCGCCGTCGTACTACGTGCAGCAACTGTTCAGCGTAAACCACGGCGACCTGGTGGTTCCCACCACGCTTAGCGGCAAGGCGCCTCTTGCCTACGTGGCGAGCCGGGATAGCGGCGGATCGACGATGTATCTAACCGTGGTGAACAGCGGGACCGCACCCCAGACCAGCCGCATCGCCGTCAACGGCGTTGCTTCCGTGGCGGCGAGCGGGATGGTCACCGTCCTGACCTCGCCCAGCCCCGACGACGCGAATTCGCTGGACTATCCTACCCTGGTCCATCCCGTCACGCAGCACGTTCACACGCTTGGGCGCTCGTTTTCCTACACCTTCAAAGCAGATTCCCTTACCGTGTTCCGGTTTTCGATCAACCCCGCGACGCGCTAATGCGGCTGTCGTGACCCTGAGCAATGGAACCGGCCTCGAGCGTGGACGAGAAAGGAACATCAGGATGAACCTCACCGCCCATCCGCCGACCCGCCGCGCTAGGCGCGACCCGCTGTCGGCGCGCGGGATCGGCCGCATCCTTGCTATGGTCCTGGTCTGGCTGGGCGGGCTGCTCTGCATCGCACCGCCGCTCTATATTCTCGGCCAGTCGCTGATCACCCAGTCCAGAGGCCGGTTTAGTCGTCCTGCCCTCCTCGGCTACATCTCCGTCCTTCAAGACGACCGACTCTGGAACGCCTTCAAGAATACGGCGATCGGGGAACTGATCATCATTGCCACTACCCTGTTCTTCTGCCCGCTGGCCGGCTATGGCTTCGCCAAGTTCAAGTTTCGCGGGCGGAACTTTCTGTTTAGCGTGATGATTCTGACCCTGTTTTTCGTGCCCCTCGCCCAGCTCATCCCCCTATTGCTGGAAATGAACGCCATTGGCTGGCTCGATACCTACCAGGCGATGGTGGCGCCGCTGGCGATCAGCTCGCTTGGTATTTTCTGGATGGTCATGGTGATCCGCGCCGTACCGGATGAGATACTGCATGCCGCGCGGCTCGACGGCTGCGGCAGCTTCTCCACCTGGTGGCGGATCGTGCTGCCGCTGATCAAGCCCTCCCTTCTGGCCCTGGGCTTTGTCATGTTCGTGACCGCCTATGGCGACTACCTCTGGCCGCTGCTCGTGCTGCCCAGCGACGGCATGCAGACGGTCCAGCTGTACCTTCAAGGGGGGGGCGGACCCTATGGCGGCGGCGGCGGATCCCCGGCCGCCCTCGTGATCACCTCGCTGCCCGCCATCATCGCGTTTCTCCTGATGCAGCACTATTACATGCCCGGCTCTGCCAGGCTGAACGAGGTGCCCGCCGCGGCCGAGGCGGATGTGTTTCCCTTCCAGACCGCCGCGCCGACGAGCATGTCCGCCCCAGCGGTTCGCCTGGATGACGCAGCTCGAAGCGCCACGCCGATCGCTCCCTTCAGGGCCGCGATCCCGGCTCTTGTCGGCCTACGTCCCTGGCTCGGCGCGCGAACCGGCCGGATCGTCCAGTGCGCGATCATCGCCGGGTGGCCGTGCCTGGTCTATCTCAATGCCCTGCACAGCCGCTTTCGCCTGGACGATGTGTACCGCGTGGTGGGAAACCCCGGAGTGGAGAACCTGCTGCCAATCCAGCGTTACTTTACCGATCCCTCTACCAGCGCGTTTTTGCCCAGCCTGGCCCAGTTCCGCCCCCTCTTGCCCCTGACCCTGTCGATCAACCATGCACTGACCGGGGACAGTTTGGTCGGCTATCATCTGGGTAATCTCCTGCTCGTCATCGGCGCCGGCCTCGTCGTCTACTTCCTGGTTCGCGAGTTACTCGGCCAGTGGGCGGCGGAGCGGCTCTCTGCCTACCGCGTCGATTTCATCGCGACGGTCGTTGCCTTGCTTACGGTTACCCATCCCGTCGCCGCCATGCTGGTGAACTACATTTCCGGCCGCGACCTGCTGTTGATGCAGCTCTTCGTCGGCGCCTCGCTGTACTTCTATAGCCGGATGAGGCGGCTGAGCCTCTCCGCGAGCCGAGACGATCTATTGGTGGCGCCCCTGCCCCAACAGTTGGCGCATCGCTGGTTTGGCGGTTCGGTGCTTGGCTGGATGGCGGTATTGGTCCTTTTTGAGCTGGCCCTGCTCGCCAAGGCCCAGGCCGTCATGTTCCCCGCCTTAATTCTTGCCTTCGAACTGACCCTGGGAAAGGGGACGCTTTCGCGGATCGCGGCCTACGCGCGCACCTTGCCGTTCGCACTGGTGGCCGTCGGCCACATTGTCTATATCGATCGCTATCTCAATTTCGCGGCACTGCCGGATGCCTCGAACATTGGGGCGGATGCTCTCTGGACCTATCCGTTGACGCAGGCCAAACTGAGCCTTTTCCACTATCTCCCCAACTTTGCCTGGCCGTTCAACCTGCGCCAGGTGCCGGTAGCGCCCACGATGAACAGCATGCAAGATCCGGCCGTGGCCCTTGGCCTGATCTTCATCGCGGCAACCTTGGTGGGTGCCTGGTTCCTCGGCCGCGCCCATCCTCTCATGGCCTTTTGCATCCTGGCCTACTGGATCGCGCAGAGCCCCGAATCATCAGTTACGCCCATGCTCCATAATGCGGTTGACTACCGGCCTTATCCTGCTGAACCATTCCTCTTCCTGATCCTGGCCCTCCTGCTCAACCGGTATAGCAAACCGGCTATCAGTTCAATCCTTATGCTTCTGCTCATTGTGTTCTGCGGCGTGGCGTCGATTATGCTGAATTCCACCTGGTAGGCCGTGCATCCCGAGCACTACCATGCCCTTCGACGATAGGGCAGCCCGCTACCTGCCCGGATCCCCGTGGCCGGGGTCCGGAGAGGCTACGACAAGCCGCATAGGAGCGTCGATGGTGCTTCCATCCTTCATGGCCGTGAAGGTGGCGGCGAGCTCACCGGCGCCCGTCTCTATCTACGAAGAAGCGGTTACCGGCGGCAGCGCCTGCTCGATGGCCCGGGCCAACTCAGCCTTGGGCCGGACTCCGATCAGGCGGTTGACTTCCTTGCCCTGCCGAAAGATAGCCAGCGTGGGGATACTCTGAATACCATACCGCTGGGCCGTCACCGGACTGTCATCTACATTGACCTTGACGGTGCGCAGTCGCCCGGCATAGTCGCCGGCCAATTGCTCGACCACTGGTGAAACCATCCGGCAGGGGCCGCACCACGGTGCCCAGAAGTCGACCAGCACCGGCATCTCGGCCTGGAGGACGGCTCGCTCGAAGCCGCGATCATCGGTCACTATCACATTCGCGCTCATCATTGTCTCCTTGGTGTTCGAACTATTTGCTATGCGGCGTTCCCGCTCCATAGTCAACGTACCGTACCCTCTATAGTATTCAAACTCGTGTGCTCCCTCCACACGGCTGAGCGTGCCATGATTTACGCGTTCTGGTTCGAATGCTCGTCGTATTCGCCGTCCCGCAAAGAGAACCATTGCCCCTTGCGTTGGGACCGGTAGACCGGTTGGAATCCGACTGCTTCATAGGCTGGTCGACGTGAACGCCCTTAGCTTTCGCGCAGCACGTAGCCGACGCCCCGTACCGTTTGGATCAGACGCGATTCGCCGCCCGCCTCCGTCTTGGCGCGCAGGTAGCCGATATAGACATCGAGCACGTTGTCGTCACCGCCGAAATCATACCCCCATACCGATTCCAGGATGCGCTCGCGCGGCAGCACCTGCCGGGGGTGGGCGAGGAGGAAGGCGAGGAGATCGAATTCTTTCGGACTCAGACTGAACTCGCGGTCGGCGCGCCGGGTTTCGCGAGTCACGGCGTCGAGCCACAGGTCCGCGTAGCGGAGCGGCTTTTGGCTGTCGGTGAGCGAGCGGCGGAGCATCGAGCGCACGCGGGCCAGCAATTCGGCGGGTGCGAACGGCTTGATCAGATAGTCATCGGCGCCGCTATCCAGCCCTTCAACCCGGTCATCGACGGCGTCTTTCGCGGTGAGCATCAAGATTTTCAGGTCATCAGCGGCGCGTAGCCGTTTGGCTACCTCGATGCCGCTCAATCGCGGCATCATCCAGTCGAGCA
>JAICHN010000360.1 GCA_025924845.1 Chloroflexota bacterium
ATCCCAAGCGCTGGGCCGATCAAGACCAGTGGAACGGCGGCTGGATTCTTGACCGCAAGGGCCGGTTGCGCCTCAAGGCGGGCGGGCCGTTGAAGAAGTTGCTGACCATCTTCTGGAATCCCGATCTACCCACTATTGATGAGTACTACGAGCCCTGGACCTACGACTACGAGACCCTGACCACCGCGCCGGTGTCCAAGCATGACCCCGTGGTCCGCCCTCACTCGAAATTGACCGGGAAGACGATGAGCGTAGGCTGGGGGCCAAACTGGGAGGACGACCTGGCGGGTGCGCCCGAATACGCGCCGCGTGATCCGAATATGGAGAAGATGGAGCAGCAGGTAGCGATGGAGTATGAGCAAGCGTTCATGTTCTATCTGCCCCGCATCTGCGAGCATTGCCTCAACCCCTCGTGCGTGGCGTCCTGCCCCTCGGGCGCCATGTACAAGCGGGAGGAAGACGGCATCGTACTGGTCGACCAGGCCAAGTGCCGCGGCTGGCGTTTCTGCGTCTCCGGCTGCCCCTACAAGAAGGTCTACTTCAACCACAAGACGGGCAAGGCCGAGAAATGTACGCTTTGCTATCCACGCATCGAGGCGGGCCTGCCCACCATTTGCTCGGAGACCTGCGTCGGGCGTATCCGCTACCTTGGGCTGGTCCTGTATGACGTTGATCGGGTCAAGGAGGCCGCGTCGACCCCGAGCGAACAGGATCTCCTGGAAGCGCAACAGAGCGTCTTTCTGGACCCAGAGGACCCGGCCGTACGCGCCCAGGCCCGACTGGATGGAATCGCCGACGATTGGATCGAGGCGGCGCGCCGCTCGCCCGTCTACGCGCTGGCCATGCGCTACCAGGTCGCCCTACCGCTGCATCCCGAATTCCGCACCATGCCGATGGTCTGGTACGTACCACCGCTCTCGCCGGTGGTGAATGCGCTCGAGGTGGACGGGCCGATGACCGACCCGGACGATGTGTTCCCGGCCATCGACCATCTGCGCATTCCTATCGAATACCTGGCCAATCTGCTGGCTGCCGGCGACACCGAAGTGATCCGCGTGGTGCTTAAACGGCTGGCGACGCTGCGGTCCTACATGCGGCGAAAGGAGGTCCACCAGGAAACAGACAGCAACCTGGCGGCCTCGGTGGGCATGACGACGACGGATATCGAGGCACTGTACCGCCTGTTGGCCATCGCCAAGTACGAGGACCGCTACGTCATTCCCCTGGCACACACTGAGTTGGCCGACCAACTGATGGAACAGCAGGGCTCCTGCGGTCTGGATTTCGACGGCGGCCCTGGTAATTGCGGAGCGATCGCTCCGCCCACCATCCCCGCCAAACGGGCGGACAACAGCCGGTTCATGTTGCTCAAGATGGCGCCGCCTCCTGCCCAAGGGCAGACGAATGGTGGACCACCAACCAGACAGGAAGCAGCGGCACAAGGTATACCAGGCCCCTCGAACGCGGCAGCGGAGGGAGGTGAGGACCACCCATGAAACTGGTGTTCCGCGCCAAGGGGCCGGCGGCCCAGACGCCCTACAAGCTCCTCTCGGTCCTGTTCCTGTACCCGGATGAGCGGATTGTGAGCGCGCGTCCCGAGATTCTGGAGGCCGTCGCCCAGCTACCCGCCTCACCTCAGAAGGCCGCTATCGAACGCTTTTGCCTCTATTGGGCCACCGCCACGCCTACCGCGCTGGCGCAGGCGTACGTGGACACGTTCGACCTGCAGAAGCGTAGCGGCCTCTACCTCAGCTTCTACCTATATGGCGACACCCGACAGCGCGGCATGGCCCTCTTGCGCTTGAAACGGCTATATCGGGCCGCGGGCATGATCCTGGATCCGAAAGAGTTGCCCGACTACCTGCCAGTCATGCTGGAGTTCGCGGCATCGGCGCCGCTCGGCTACGGTGAGACGATTCTGAGCGAGTACCGGGCCGGACTTGCCCTGATCCAGCGCCATTTGCGCGAGGTCGACAGTCCTTACGTACACCTGCTGGACGCCATTCAGGCCGGCCAGCCGGCCCTATCGCCGGTGGAACTCGAACACCTGGGACGACTGATCGCCGATGGACCGCCCAGTGAGCAAGTGGGATTGGAGCCGTTCGCGCCGCCGGAGGTCATGCCAGGCAGGGGGGCCAGACGATGAGCACGCCGAACATCCTGGTCTGGGTTGTCCTGCCGTATGCTTCCATCGTCCTCTTCGTCGCGGGCCATATCTGGCGCTACCGACACGACCAGTTCGGCTGGACGAGCCGTTCGACCCAACTTTTGGAACGCCGCCAGTTGGCCTGGGGCAGCAACCTGTTCCACTTCGGCGCTCTGGCGGCGATCGGGGGCCACGTGCTGGGGATGCTGGTTCCGGAGAAGTTCACCGAGGCGGTCGGTATTTCGGAGTACAGGTATCACATCATCTCGGCCTATGCCGGTACGGCAGCCGGCCTGGTCTGCGGCGCCGGGTTGGTTATCTTGATCTATCGGCGCCTTGCCGTGCGCCGGGTCTGGGTCGGCACCACCTACACCGATATCGCCGTCTATCTGCTGCTGCTCATTCTGATCGGCCTGGGGATCGCCGAGACCACCGGCATCAATCTCCTGGGCACATCCTACAATTATCGGGCCACGGTCGGCGTGTGGTTCCGCGGCATCTTCGGGTTCACGCTCTATCCGGGGATCATGGGTAGGGCGCCGCTGATCTATCAGTTACATGCGGCCACGGCCTGGCTGCTGTTCGCGTTATGGCCGTTCAGCCGGCTGGTCCATGCCTGGAGCATTCCGTTCCAGTACATTGGGCGCCCGTACATCCTCTATCGCCGTCGTTACAAGGTGTCGGGCCGGGCGTGATCCTCACCCTGGGCACCCCGAACGCTCCTCACACGACCGCGGCGAGCGTTCGGGGCGACCACCGCATTGTCGCCTTTCAAGTGGTCATCTTCGGCGCTGCCGCCGCGGCCCCGGTGGCCGGTGGCTGGAGTACCCTTGCCACGGACCTCGGGGCGGTCGCGGTCATCAACGCCGCGCTGCTGTATGCCTGGGGACAGTGAGGTGGAGCATGCCGTGCTTCAAGATGCCGCCAGACGCGGGTGCCGCTCTTCCGGCGCCGGTATCCCGACCACCGGAGCACCGAGGAGCGCGTGGAGCGCCTGGGGATCCACGCGCACGATACCGTCGCGGCCACGGGTGATGGTGCCCTCCTGCTCCAGGTGACGCAACTCGCGACTGACCACCTCGCGGACGGTGCCGACCCGCGCCGCGATCTCCTGTTTGGTCAGCGTTACGGTCCCCATCACGGCGCTTTCCCGCAGCAAGAGCTTCCCTACACGCTGGGTGAGGTGTTGTAACGAGAGATCCTCTACCAGGCCCGCCAGCTGCCGGACTCGGCCGACCATGATCCTGATCACCGCGGCGGCCACGCGTGGATTCGTCTCGACCAGGTAGGTCATAAGCGAGGCGGGCAGCACAACGATATCGGCGCCGGGACCAAGTACCTGAGCGCTGGCCAGATTGAGCCCACCATCGAAGGCCGCCACATCGTTGAACGTGGCATCTCGACCTACCACGAACAACACCTGCTCCTTTCCTTCGGCCGAGCTCTCAAAGATACGCACCCGCCCGCGGCGAACCGCGTAAAGCGCCTCGGCCGGCTGACCGGCCAGCAGAATGAGTTCGCCGGCACAGAGGTTCAGCTGTTGGACCTGGCGTCCGATCGGCGCCAACTCATCGAGTGAGAGCGCCTGGAAATAGGGCAGCTTTTGGAGAAACCGCACGTCAACCCCGCCCACAATCGTACCTCCTACTCGGCAGGTCGCGAGTGGCCCAATGGATCAAGCCTGGATTCTCCAGGCGGCGCGGTCACCCACGTTTCTCGCAGCCGTACCTCATTATGGGGACGCGGGCCGGCGGCCGGGCAGGGCCGAACGACCTGAACCCGAGAGGCCGAAGGTCACATGTCCCTCAGACCCGCCTTCGGCGCCCTGAGGGACATGCTTCCGCGATCGCGGATGGACTATCAGGTCCCGCTCAAGCGGGTCAGCGCTGGTTCGCGGACGCTGACCCGCTCCGCGTGGGTGGGAAGCAGCGAGACTTTCGCCTGCATTTTCGGCGCATCGCGGATGAGCAACACCGCCGCCGCATTGCCGCGCGCCACCTCCTCGGCCACCGAACCCCGCGCTAAACGGGCCAGGCCGCTATACCCGTGAGTGGCCATCACCACCAGTTGATCGGCGCCCGCCTGCTCCTTAATCGACCGAGCGACCTCGCCCATCACTACCTGGTACCGGCAAGCCACGCTCCGCCGCTCCAGGCGCCGGGCAATTGCCTCAAGATAGCTCTCCGCTTCCGGCCCCTCCCTGGCGGCGCCGATCACCCGCAACAAGCGTGCCTCGCGCACCACCTGACGGTGGAACAGATCCTCGACCGCGTCGAGGGCCGCCTCGGCATGGGACGAGCCGTCCAGGGGCACCAGCGCCGAGGGGAGGACCCCGACCGCCCCGAAAGGGCGCACCCGCAGCACCGGAGCAATTCCCTGGCGCAGCAGGCGGTCGGCCACGGACCCGAAGGCAAGGCGTGCCAGGCCGGTACGCCCATTACCGCACATCGTCACCAGATCAATGTGCGCCGTGCGCTCGTAGTCGACCAACGCAGGCGTGATAAAGCCTTCAAGGCGCGCCGTTTCCACCTGGAGGCCGGTTCGGCTAAGCCGATCGGCGGATGCCTGAAGGTGAGTGTCCGCCTCGTCGGTTATGGCGTTCATCACCTCATCATGATAGGTGGCCGGCATGAAGGTCGGTCCCATAATCGGATGCTCTCCCCATGCGGTGGGCGGCTCGACCACGCGTACGAGGTGAAGGGTCGCATCGGTACGGCGCGCCAGTCGCGCCGCATAGGACAGCGCATAGTCGGCCAACGCCGATCCGTCCAGGGGAACCATGATAGTGCGAAACATTGCCCAACCTCCTCTCCGGTTTGACTATCTCCAACATGAGGCATCTTGATGAGACCTTGATGAGAGGAACCTATGCCGTGCCGATCCGCGCCCTGCCTTTTTCTCATCCCCGTCTCATCTCACACAGGCATCATTGGTGGTGAGCGGATAGCGGACCGCCCCGCGAGTCTCCGCTCAGGCCGGCTGAGCCGGCACGGGGTAGGCAGTGCGGCAGGACAGCGGCGGCGCCGGCAGGGGCGCGCCGCGGTTGAGCGCGAGGCTGGACCTATACATCCGGCGGCTGTGGTATAGGCGCCCACGCGTCCGGGGTGAAGAGCGCGGCCCACAGGTCTCGCTCGGCCTTGATGGCGTCAAGGACCCCCTGTGCAGACTTGACGCTGCGCGGCGGTACCTGCACGCGGACGGCGCGCGCGCGGTAGCGCCGGCCCGCCCGAAAGACCTGG
>JAICHN010000361.1 GCA_025924845.1 Chloroflexota bacterium
AAAGGAATTAGCCCCGTGCCTGCTCCAAGGTCCGCGAAGTGGGTCTCACCCGGAGGTGATCGGCGACGGCTTGAACCCCTTGACGATGAGGTAGATCCCGAGGGACAGCTCCCACAAGATCTCCGGGATCGTGGCGATGAACTGCCCCGCGGAGCCCGCGTCGAACACCCCGAACAGCACGGCAATTCCCGAAGCCATCAGCAGAGGACCGCCGATGAGCCCCAACAGGGCCAAGCCCTTGGGCATGAGGCCCGACTTGTACATCAGGTAGCCCAGCAACAGCCCAGTCCCGAGGCCGTCAAGGAATCCGGGCCCGAGCAGAAACGTCCAGTCATGGACCGCGACCAGCGACTTACCGGTCGTAACGAGCGCGGCGGCATCGGCACCGCCGGCCCCGGCGCCGCCCTGCCGCAACGTCACGGCCGCAAGGAGGCTGAAGAAGCCGATCATGATGGCGACCGATTCAAGCACACGCTCCGTAACGAAGGCAAGGGCGACGATTTCGTTCTGCCGCTTGACCACCGGATATAGCACCACGGCGGTTCCGACATTCGCAATCACAAGGATGATCTCCAGGAGTGCACCCAACTGCACGGCCTTGTCACCGCTGGCGCCGCCGATGTACTTGGCGGGGTCGGTCAGCAGCGTGTGGTAGAGAAGAAGCTGCGCGGGGATTGAGCTGATGAAGGTAATGATCATGAGTATGCCCGTAACCAGGGCAATCTTTCTTGTTGCGTTCCCCTGGATTTTCGTCATCATCGTCGTGTCTCCTGTCTTCTAAGGCTCATCCCGTGCTCCTCCTTGTGCATTCGCTCCACGGACGTCATCTCCAGATTCCTTTCCTTGCTGTCGTACCCTTGCTGTCCACCTCCCTAGCCTACGACGGCGTGTGCGGCGGCAACAGAGCACGACGACGGGTGCGGTCATGCGTAACTAGCCCCGTTCCCGGCCGGGCCTTTTGGCCTAGAGGCAGCTCCGCCCTTGTCCCTGCCCACGGCCGCGACCGCGCCGCGGCGGCGTATGCGCCGACAGGGCAGCCGCTGGGCCGAGCACGCGGTAGGTATCGCGCCTCTCGTGGTGCAACACGGGGAGCATGGATGTCGGCGTCGGCATCGTCTCGCCGGCCGGCGTATCCACGGATCCCGAGAGTGCTGCTTCTACGGGATACGTGGCATGCGTGAGCGTGTGGTGGGGCACGGAGCCCTCATCCCGTTGCGCTTCGGCCCACCCTTATACGTGCCTCGATGCGGGTACAAATACGCATGCCAAGCCTCGTCTTTCTGACGTTGCGGCGGGGTTCGCCATAGCCCAGGCTAGGGACAGGGTCGTCAAGGCATTCCTAACCGGAAGCGGCGAGCCGGTAGTAGTGAACGAAACGAGAGGACAAAACAGTGGATTTGATCATTGAAGCACAAGCACTGCGCAAGACCTATACCGCCGGTACGGTGAAGGTGAACGCGCTCAAGGGCGTGAACTTCACGGTGCGGCAGGGCGAGATGGTGGCGATCATGGGCCCGTCCGGCTGCGGCAAGACCACCCTGCTTAACTGCCTGTCGGGACTGGACGACTTCGACAGTGGCGAGATCCGCATCGCCGGGACGTCCCTGCGCGATATGAACGACAACCAGAAGACGATGTACCGAGCCAAGAGCATGGGCTTCATATTCCAGGTCTACAACCTGCTCCCGGTCCTTTCCGCGGTGGAGAACGTGGAGTTGCCGTTGCTGGTCAGCGGCGTGCGGCCCGGCGAGGCCCGCAAGCGCTCGCTGGCGGCGCTCGACCTGGTGGCCCTGGCGAACCGGGCCAGGAATCGCCCCGCCGAGTTATCCGGCGGGCAGCGCCAGCGGGTGACGATCGCCCGGGCGCTGGTGAACAATCCAGCCATTGTTTGGGCTGATGAGCCGACCGGCGCGCTGGACTCCGAGTCGGCCAACACCATAATGGACCTGATGTGCGGGCTGAACAAGGAGCAGGGACAGACCTTCGTGGTCGTCACCCACGCCCAGGAGGTGGGCGAACGGGCTAACCGCATCGTCCGCATGCGGGACGGCCATATCGAGGATGCCGGGCTGGGTCAGGGCGCCCGCGGCATGACCGGCGTGCTGGCCCAGGCGCCCGCCGCATGACCGGCTGAACCTAGTACGGCCTGGCACAAGTTGGCATCTGACCCCGGTCGGAGGCCGCGCCACAAATCAAAGTAGGCCGGCTGACCCAACACTGGAGTGTACGGGCGCCTGCCCAATGGAGAGGTAGCCGATGAAAACCCTATTTGGCCTGCCGATGGAAAACATCATGTTCGTCCTGCTCGGCGTATTTCTGCTGGTCACCGCCGTAGTGGCCGTCCTGGCCGTGCGGAATCGACTGCTGTTCAAGCTGGCGCTGCGCAATATCCCGCGTCGGCGGGCGCAGACCATCCTGATCGTGGTCGGTCTGATGCTCAGTACGGTGATCATTACCAGTGCGTTCGGCACGGGTGATACCATCAGCTACTCTGTTCGCGCCTCCGCGATAGCCGGCCTTGGCAACGTGGACGAAGCCGTATTTCACACAGGGAGCATTGGCGGCGGCGCGCTCGTCCACGATGCCGGCCCAATCTCCGCCAATACGGCCGCGGCGATTGAGGCGAACGTCGCCGCCAACCCCAATGCCGACGGATCGATGACGGCCTTGATCGCCGCCGCGCCCCTGCAAGACCTCACATCCGGCCAGACGAAAGCCGGCAGCTTGCTGGAGGCATTCCCCGCGACCTACTCACGCGCTTTCGGCGGCCTGACCACGGCCGGCGGCTCGTCCGTTACGCTCGGCACGCTGGCGACCAACGAAGCCTATCTCAATCAAAAAGCGGCTGACAGCCTGAACGCCCGTCCGGGTGACCAGGTGACCGTAGTGGTCGCCGCGCAGAGGTTGACGTTCACGGTACGGGCCATCTTACGCAATGAAGGCCTCGCGTCCGGCGGTCTTTCCACCTCCATAACAATCGCGCAGGGCGGCGTGAAGCTGTTGCCCAGCATCATCCTGCCGCTTGCCAACGTCCGCCACGCGCGGCCGAATGTTGTGCTCGTCTCCAACCGGGGAGACGCCGGCTCGGGAGCCAACCATTCCAGTGCCGTCGCCACGCCGCTTCGGGCGCTCCTTGCCAACTCCCATGACGTCGCCGTCGCCAAGTCGCTGCTGGCAAGCCCAGCGGGCCTAGCCGCTTTGCACACGCTGATCGATGATGGGGCCCAGGCCGGCGCGAAAACGAAGCTGACCCATCTGCCGGTGCTGGTCACTCAACCGGGCCGGAGCATTGAGCTTCGGAGCTTGCTGAGCGATCCGGCCGTGATCAGCGCCTTGCAAACGATCAAGGATCCGCGGATCGCGGGCGCCCTGAACGACACCCTTGCCTCAATCAGCGACTACTCCGTGGTAACGGCTAAACAGGATGGCCTGGAGAGGGCCGACCTGTTCGGCAGCATATTTACCTCGGTCTTCATCGTATTCGGGCTGTTCTCTATCGCGGCGGGCGTCATGCTGATCTTCCTGATCTTCGTGATGCTCGCGGCGGAGCGGCGCGCCGAGATGGGCATGGCACGCGCCATCGGCACCAAGCGGCGGCACTTGATCCAACAGTTCCTCTTCGAGGGCTACGTCTATAATCTGGGCGCGGCGCTCGTCGGTATCGTAGCTGGTGTGGTCGTCGGTCTTGGCATGGTCAAGATTATGGCGCTCCTGCTGCGGTCGGTGGATTTCTCCACCCAGAGCCACGTCGAGCCGCGCAGCGTGGTGGTGGCTTTCTGTCTGGGCGCGCTCGTGACCTTCCTGACCGTCATCGTCTCGTCATTTCGCGTCAGCCGCCTCAACATCGTGGCGGCGATTCGCGACCTGCCGGAAAATCTCGGCGCCGGCAAGACCGTCAAGGACGCCCTCTCTCGATCGCTCAACAGGCTGCCTCGCCGACCACGTCGGATGCCCATCCGGACCATCGTCACGGCACTGGCCTGCGTGATCGGCCTGCTCACGCTTCCGGTTGGCCATGGCGCGATCACCATACCGCTGTACCTGATGGTCCTGGCCCTCTATTTCTGGCCGCTCGTCCTCGCCTTCATCGCGCGCGGACCAATCCTGCTCGCCGCGGGCGGCGCGCTGTTCCTGCTTGGCTTGAGCACAAAGCAGGCATCCTGGTTTGGCATTGGCACATCCTTTTTGCTCATCGGCGCTTCCATGTTGCTACGCTGGCTACTCAGCGTCACGAACATGCGCGTCGCCCTTGTCAACCGTATCGGCTACACGCTGGCCGGCGCTACCCTCGTCGTCTACTGGCTGCTCCCCTTTGATTTCCTGGAGCAATTCGGCGTCCCCAAACTCAGTCAGGGTGTCGAGATGTTCTTCGTCTCGGGACTGCTCTTGGTCATGGGCGGTGTCTGGACCGTCATGTTCAATGCCGATTTGTTGGCCAATGGCCTGATGCGCCTGTTCGGCTCGGCTGCTCACCTTGGTCCGGTCTTGAAGATGGCCGTCACCTATCCGATGCAATTCAAGTTTCGCACCGGTTTGACCCTGGGCATGTTCAGTCTCGTGATCTTTACCCTGATGGTGATGTCGGTCTTGACCGGCAGCACATCCGGCAGTCTGAATCTGGACCGCGACACCGGCGGGTATCAGCTGTTCGGCACGGCCAGCCAACCCGGCTCGACAACCAACAATGCGTTGGTCATCGACGGTGACCCCGCGCTTCGCAAGGCCATCAGTGCTCAGGGTGGTATTGGGCAGATCGGCATCGGGGTTCGTCAGCCTGGACAATCCGATCAGTCATGGCAAGCATATTCCGCCAATGTGGTTGACAGTGCCTATCTGAACGGCACGCGGTATGCCCTGCACTTGGTCGCCACCGGGTACGCATCCAGTGCCCGTGTCTGGCAAACGCTCAAGGCCAACCCCGGCTACGCCGTCATCGACGCCTCTCTCGTACAAGACAACGGCGGCTTTCCAGGCACCTTTACCGTCAAGGGCTTCTCGTACAACGACAAAACGTTCAAGCCCCAAACGATCGAGATACGGGACAATCGCACGGGCACGATCATACCGCTCACCGTTATTGGGGTAATCTCCACGTCCGCGGCCAACGTGGGCACATTCACCAGCGGTATCTACACGGGTCAGAATACGTTTGCCCATGCCGGTGTCCCGCCTGTCAGCCCGACTACCTATGTCTACCGCACGACGCCGGGCGCGGATATCCATCACACGGCGCTGTTGCTCGGCAAGACATTCTTGACCGAAGGGCTCGACGTCAAGGAAGCGCAAAAAGAGTTCGACACCGATCAGGCTATCGGCATTGGGCTCAATCACCTGCTTCAGGGCTTTATGGGCTTGGGCTTGATTGTCGGCAT
>JAICHN010000362.1 GCA_025924845.1 Chloroflexota bacterium
AACCAGCAGCTCTACACCCGTCCCAGCCACGGCGACCAGCACTTCGACGCCCGTGCTCACCGGTCAAACGCTATTCGATGACGAGTTCAACGGATCGGCGCTGGACAGTGCCGCCTGGGTAGCACTGAACCGCGGCGGCGATGCCAGCAACAACGAGCAGGAATATTACACTCCGTTGAACGTGGCGGAGGCCGGCGGCAATCTGGCGCTGACCATCAACTCGGACACGAGTCACTCAGGTTATAGTTACGCCTCAGGTATGGTGCAGTGGAAGTCGTTCAACTTTACCTACGGCACGCTGGAGATTCGCGCCAAACTGCCGTCCGGTTCGTGGCCTGCTCTCTGGCTGTTGGGGAGCAACTGCCAGGCGACCAACGTCATTTCCGCCGACAACGTGGCGCCCTGTGACTGGGACACGCCGGGATCTGAAGAAATTGATATGACCGAGGTATTCGGCAGCCGTACCTCCGTGAACCAGCAAGTACATTCCTCCGTGCTCGGCAATCCAGGCTTTACGGCCACCGTAACGGACGCATCACAGAACTGGCATACGTACGATTTGGTTTGGGGACCAGGCTCACTGATCTGGAAAGTGGACGGCACTACTACGTACAGTATCAAAAACTCGGCAGTTCCATCGAAACCCATGTTCTTGCTCATGAACACGGCGATGAATCCTGTAATGCCTGGTATTAGTGGTCCTGAGCAATTGCAAGTGGATTATGTGCGCGTCTCCCAGTAGGGGGTTGGGGTCAGCCGGCCTTGTACTCGGCCAGGCTCTCAGCCATCATCTCCGCTGGTGGCGGGCCGGCATTGAAATCGTAGCCGGTGAAGGCCAGGACCCGCTCCTTAAACCAGACATCGAAGGGCTCGCGCGAGGCCATGAACGCCCCCAGGCTGCTCATCAGATCCGGCGCCTCCACCTGGATCACGAACCGATCTCCATCCGGGGTCGGTAGGAGGTACCAATTCTCCATCGGGATGCCGATCCGCCGCTCCGAGGCATCATACTCGCCGAACCGCGGACCGATGCATTCCTTGGCGAAGGTGCGTGCCGCCTCCGTCTGACCGGACTTGATGGGCAAGGCAACCATCATCGTAGCCATAGTAACCTCCTGATCCTGCCAACGCTGTGAGGTACCATCCGCAGCATACCGCGCGATCGAGTATAGCACCGTCCACTGTAGTTGGCCGCGCTCCCCGATAGCCGGATTATCGCCGCCGCGCCCTGGAGTGTAAGTGCGATGGGGTGGCTCCGGATAGCAATAAGGGGTAGACGCCATGCACACCCAACGATAAGCCATGTTCACCCAGGTGCGGCATCGCGTTCAGTGCGACAACGAGTGCAACCGACCAATCCAAAGCGGATCGAGCGGTGGAGCAGTGAGGGATCGGAGACCCTGCGCTGCACGGGAAGGATGGAGAGCCAGACAGTGTGGGGGATTGTGCCGGGCTCTCCCCTCGGTCTCAACCGCGTGGGATCACGCGCTTCCGTGTACGATGGGACCGCTAGGACAGGGCAGCGGCATGCTTCCCGAAGCCGGCAAACAACTGGTTAAGTCCTTCACCGACATAGCCGAGGACCACCCCAAAGTGCATGACTACCAACTGGGCACGCGTATTGAGGTCTACGAACTCCGGATCGATGCGCAGCCTGCTCAGTCGCTCCTGATCGCCACGCAGGAGGGCGAAGCCCGCCAATTCCCCGCCATGCGGCTCAAGGGCCACCGGCTCGAAGCTCTCAAGCACGCCTTGCTGCTGCAACTGTGTCCAGTACGCCACGGCCTCCCCGAAGACCTTGAGGGCCTGCTGCTCTCGTCCAGGCATGGCTGGACCCCATCCGATAAAGAGGACACCGCTCGCCATCGTGCTCCTCCTTTCCGCCACCACTGGTGGCGCACGGCCTGCCTACCCCCCACAAGCGGGCCACCTCGATCATAGCACGCGGGTCAATGCCGCCGACATGCTCCGAAAACCAGCCGCCACCCAACCAGGCGAGAACCCTTGCTAAAGATAGAGTTCGATTGCCTCACGCAGATTGACCTCCAACCTACAGTAATTCGACAACGAATCTTGCACGTATCCTCCACCCACATCAACCAGGTTGACCTCCCGCGTGTGCTACAATCTTGCTCGTAGTCGAGAGGGATGGTGCGCATGCTGGCGATGGTGCAATCCTGCGCGGTGGTCGGACTGGACGGCGCGCTGGTCAGGGTTGAGGTCGATCTGGCCAACAATCTGCCCGCCTTTACCATCGTCGGCCTCCCCGACGCCGCGGTGAACGAAGCCAAGGAGCGGGTGCGCGCCGCTATCCGTAATAGTGGGCTGACGTTCCCGATGAAACGTATTACGGTCAATCTGGCCCCCGCCGATCTGCGCAAGGAAGGGCCGGCCTACGACCTCCCCATGGCGGTAGGGATCTTGCGCGCGGGCGAACAGGTGGTATTCGACGACGAGGGCTGCCTGTTCCTGGGCGAGCTGGGCCTGGACGGCGCCCTCCGCCATACCAACGGCATCCTGCCCATGGTGGCCCTGGCCCGCGACCACGGCATTACCACCGTGTTCGTCCCCGCCGTGGACGCCGGCGAAGCGGCCCTGGTCGACGGCGTGGCCATCGTCCCCGTGGAATCGCTGGCTGCCCTGGTCGCTCACCTGCGCGGCGATGTCCTTATTCCCCTGGCCCAGCCCGTCGTGTTCAGCGCAAGCGACACACCCCCGTCCGCCCCCGACCTGGCGGATGTACGTGGCCAGGAGCACGTCAAACGTGCCCTAGAGGTTGCGGCGGCCGGAAGCCACAATGTTCTAATGTTCGGCGCCCCGGGCGCGGGGAAGACGTTGCTGGCCCGGGCGCTGCCCGGCATTCTGCCGCGTATGACCGCCGAGGAAAGCCTGGAAACCACCAAGATCTTTTCGGTGGCCGGGATGCTCAGTTCCGACGAGCCGCTGGTGCGCTCCCGTCCGTTTCGTGCCCCCCACTATACGATCAGCCATGCCGGACTGGTAGGAGGCGGACGCTGGCCGCGGCCGGGCGAGATCTCGCTGGCCCATCGCGGGGTGCTGTTCCTCGACGAGGTGCCCGAGTTCGGGCAGGCCGGCCTGGAGGTGTTGCGCCAGCCCCTGGAGGACGGAACGGTGACGATCAGCCGCGCCCAGGGTACGGTGACCTTTCCCGCCAAGTTCATGCTGGTGGGAGCGATGAATCCCTGCCCCTGCGGCTTCGCGGGCGACCCCTTGCGCGAGTGTACCTGCTCGCCAACCGCTATCGCGCGTTATCAACGGCGCCTCTCCGGTCCGTTGCTGGATCGCATCGACATTCATGTCGAGGTGCCGCGCGTCCACTACGAGAAACTGACCGACGCCTCGGCCGGGGAATCATCCACCTCGGTGCGTGTACGCGTACAGGCGGCACGGGAGCGACAAAGGGCGCGCTTCGCCGGTACGGCCCTGATCAGTAACGCCGACATGGGACCGAGCGAGGTGCGCAAGTATTGTCGGACGGACGACAGCGCCCAGAGTCTGCTCAAGGCAGCGATGCAGCAATTGCATCTCTCGGCCCGTGCCTTCCATCGCACGCTCAAGCTGGCGCGCACGATCGCCGACCTGGCCGGAATCGAGCAGATTGGCGCCGTCCACGCGGCGGAAGCCCTGCAGTATCGAGCACGAAAACAAGTGTAGGGGCACTCCTGGTGGATGCGCTTGGCGGCCTGAACCAGGGCACTCATCACTCAGGGGTCTGCCCCTACGGGACCGCCAAGGTATTTGGGCTACGTTGTACTAGTAAAGCGAGCGAATGCCGCGGTGTAGGCGATGCTTCCGAGGTAAGGAGGCGCGCTCGACAGCCGGCACGCCTCCTGGTAGATAGGTGATCCCCAAGATAAGAGGGTGATTAGCTTGGCACCTCCTGGTACGCAAAGGTCATTTGCACCGATGCGTTTACCTCCACGGATCCGGGGACTATCACCCGCCCCGCCCCGCCGCCGCCCATGCCGAGGGCCGACTGGGCACCGCCGCCGGGATGCACGATAAGCGAGGTCATACCCTTCAACTTCAGGCCCGCCGCCTTCGCCGCGTCCTCCGCCTGCCGGCGTCCATCGGCCACGGCCTGAGTCAAAGCCTTGGCCCGCGCCGCGTCCGCGTTCGCGATACCGAAGGTGATGCCTATATTGGTATTGGCGCCGGCCTGGACCGCCGCGTCAAACGCCAGATCGGCCTTGGTCACATCGACCACGGTCAGCCCCACGGCATGGACCGCCTGGTAGCCTACCGGCGCGAGGGGATCGGCCGCGCCGTCACGCGGTCCCGGTTGGGGAGATTGCGGATACAGAGATACATCAAGGGTCCGGATATTCTTTACGTAATCGATGCTCCGCAGCGCATTGATCACCTTCTTCATGGCTCGGTTCGCGTCGTCGCGGGCTGCCTTCGCCGTGGACGCGGTCGCCTGCACTCCCACCTGGAGGAAGGCGCGATCCGGTACTACCTTGACGGTCGCGCTCCCCGTCACGGTCAAACCGGTCGCGGCCGGCGAGTTAGGCAGGGGGGTTGGAGCACCGTCAGGCGTGCCGGCCGCTCGTGCTCCGTTCCCAGCGAGGGGGACGGCCAGCGCGACGGTGAGCACCGCCGCCCCGATCAAGTGTGTCATACCTTTCATTCCTTCTTCCTTTCGAAAATTGCTCGATTCAGGCCGGCACTATCAGCGACTTATTCAGCGTAGAGGGGTTAAGTGAGGCGAGGATGAGAGAGACCGAGGGCTCCGAGCCACCACAACAGTACGGCGGCCCCGTACGCGGTGTTGATGTAAAACAGGTTAATGGCGATTCCCCCGACGATGCCGCTCATCACCAACATGATTGCCGCGAGACGGGGATGCGTCAGGGAAAGCAATGCCGCGACGGCGGCGGCGATCGCGCCCAGCAGGGCCAACCAGCCAAAGCCGGAGCGATCTCCGCCGGCATCGGCAAAGGCCGCGATGACGCTCGCGACACCCACGACACTGCCAAGCAGAGCGGCGCCCATAGCCGAGCGCATCCACCAATTCGCCCCATGCCCGCCGCTGCCGAAGCGTACGGCAAGCACCAGGGCGAGCAGTCCGGAGGCCGCTGGGCCAGACCACCCGAGCACGTGTACGAGGGCCGCAGGGAACAATACCAGGCAGGCGACAAAGATTGCCCCTCCAACCTGTTTCATCGCGCCCGTCTCCACTACGATACATCCGGCGGCGCCGTGCCCTGCTCGTCACGTTGCCCTGAGTCCACCGACGGGGGCAACACCGTGGGCCGGCAGTGGGGCCGAGTCGCTGCCGGCGCTGCCCGCG
>JAICHN010000363.1 GCA_025924845.1 Chloroflexota bacterium
ATCGGCAAGTATGTGCGCGAACGTGATCGCTTGATGCGTATACGGTAAAGTGTCAGAGGGTAAAGTGTCAGGTGACTTGATGACGCTGCGAAACAGCGCCAGCATAGCGGGATCTACGTCACCTTCCTTAGCCTTCTCAGGCGGCTGACTAGTAACCAGAAGATCCAATCCGGTATCCGCGCTGTCGTTCATTCGTCCCCGGTTTTCTCGACTACAGGTCGTTTCCCCTAGCAGTCACCTGACCCGATACGTGATCCGTACCTCCGTCATCACTGTTCACTGCCGCGATCGCTCGCGCCTGCGCGGCCACTCGTGCCCGCAGTTCCGGGGGCGCCATAACCCGGCAGCCGGTGCCCCAATGGAAGATCCAGCGCACGAACTCATCATTGATCCCCACGTGAAAGGCGATATGCCAGGTGCCGTCCGCCAACTGTGTCTCGCGCTGTGTGGGGTGCCATTGGTCGTCGCGTACCCGTCGCCCTTCCTCGGCGCTGAAATGCAACACCACATCGACGGGTTCGCCTGCCATGCCACGCAATACGCCCCAGCCCGCCCCCCGGTAACGGGCCGGATCGAAGGTGTTGGGGATGGTATAGCGCTCGTCGAGCAGCGTGGCCCGGCGGATGCGATCCACCTTAAAGGAGCGTTCCGTGTCACGAATGCTGTCGTGGGCCGACAGCATCCAAGAACCCTCCCATGGGAAAATGACGTACGGGCGTAACGTGCGCGTACTCTGCGCGCCCCCTCGCGAGGCGGATTCGTAGTCGACCGTGAGGCACCGTTGTTCCGCCATCGCCCGCAACACCAATCCCACCATCTCGGACCGGTGCAACTGCTGGGGCGATTGCCGTACCGTGGTTTGGCGCAGCGGGCGAATCAGTTCCTGCATGGCGCCGGGCAGGGCGTCCTCGGTGCGGGCCAGGGCCGCGCCCAGGGTCGCGGCGTCGACCGCCCCGGTGCCCCGCGCCAAATGCACCGCCCCGATCAGAGCCAATGCCTCGGGCGTGGTGTAGTGGATGGCACGCAGTTCCGGGGCGCGCGTGAAGTAGTAGCCGTCTCGGGTGCGCTCCATTTCATAGCGCAACCCGTGGCGACTCAATTGCAGATCTTTGTCGATCTGCCGTGTGCTCCGCTCGAACTTGTCGGCTAGTTTTTGCCGAGTCCAGTAGCGGGGTGCGTTGGCGATCAGCGTGACAATGCTCAGAACACGGGCCAGCCTCTTGGTCGCTTCCTCCGTGCCTTCAGGGTCGAGATCCTCTACCTGCAGTGCTTCGTCATTCATTCTCCTAATCTACAGGAGCAACGCGCATGATGGAGTGCGCGTTTCTAGGAAATATGGTCATCTTTTTACGGCCTACAAAGCGTTCACCGACCGCTCGCACTACACACTCGGTCAGGCGGGCTGGAAGAAGCTCGTCGACTACCCTCTCGACTGGACGCTCAGCCCCACCGCCACGACCGGGCAAGTGTATGGCGCGTCTGGTGCTCAGCTGTGACCGGACACCGTGCCGTGGAGTGCAAGATTGGCCCGCCTTAACCGCGGCCCTCCCGCGGTACGTTCCCGGTCTGTTGGTCGGCCGGGAAGAACGACTCGCCGGCAAGCCCCGCCACGGTTATGTCGAGAGGCGTGCCGAAGGCGGAAACGGTGCTGAAAAAGGTGAGTTCGCCGCCGTTATGGCGAAGACGCAAGGGGAGGACTACGTCACTGGGACATAGGTCCGCAACGCTGTTGGCGGCAGGTTAGGAGCGCTCAGAGGAGCGACGACTGGAGATACGCCACCAACTCGCGCTCATGATCTAAGAGCCAGTGATGGAGAACGAGAGTGTCCCGCGCTTGCTCGGCGATAGTTGACGCCGTTGCCAGACCTTGTCGCCAACGCCCTATGAAGTGCAGCCCACTTACGGTTCGGCGCAACCGCAACAGGGCGGGAACCGCCTGTACTTCTGCTGGGGCAAGCGATACGCGCGCCCCGTAGCCGGCGCTGAAAGCCCTGAGGAGATCCCATTGCACCATAACACGCCCGTGCTTCGTACAGCCGTATTGATAGAGGCCAGCCGCAAAATCCATCGCACGTAGATCACGTGCCGCGAACTCGAAGTCCAGGATTCCGCTGACGCGATCACCTTCCATGAGCACGTTCGAACGTGCATAGTCGGAGTGGATCAATTGCCACGGCAGCTGGTCATAGAGCCCGGGGATGGCGGCGCGGGCGGTGTCCAGGAAATGGCGGTAGGCGCGGCGCTGCTCGGCGTCAAGGTCGATATCATCTACGACCGCTCACGAATCAGGAACAAGCGAATGGATATGATCGAGATCTCCGTATTGGGGGAAGGGCTGGGTCAAGAGACCATCCGGCGCATTGCCTAGCGCGGCGTCCAGGTTGCCCAACGCCGTACCCGCGACCTGAGTCTCGACACTTGTCGGTGCAGGCGCATGCCGGCCGGGGATCACCGGAAACAATACCGCGCATCGCGCTGCACCGCGTTCATCCGTCACAGTCGCCAACAGCGCGCCGGATCGCGTAGGGACAGGGCAGGGTAGAGCAAACGGGAGGTTTGCGTGCTGGAGCCATTGAAGCAGACGAAGCTCATCGCCGATACGAAGGCGATCCTTTGTATTCTGGTAGATGCGTAGGATGTACGAGCCCGCGTCGCTCTCAACCCTCCACGACAGATTGTTCGTTCCCGTCGATGTTGGAGTGAAAGAGCGGAGCGCCATAATGCCCCACGCCCGCAAGATATGAGCAACCACCGCGGTATCGACTTATTCTCCTCAACTCCCTGAGGGCGCCACCCTTTCCGGCTTGCCGGTGCGGGCCGAGGCATAGGCAGCCAGGGCCACGGCCAGGGCACGTTCGCCGTCGCGACCCGTCGCGGCGGGAGCACGGCGCTCGCGCATGGCGCTCACGAAATCCTCGATCATGGCCTGGTCGGCATCGGCCCCCCAGGGCAGCCAACGCGCATGTTCATTGTCGCGGGGATAGTGGATCACCTTCTGGTTGATCGCATCGAGATGGATCACGCCGCGCGTCCCCACTACCTCCATCGTCACATCACCCCAGATGGGGAATGATGGAGGACGAGACCAACTCGGATCATGTGCGACCACCACGCCGCCCTTGAAGGTGATGGTCAGGAAGGCGGCGTCGTCCACGGCGCGTCCATGCAGACCATGGCTGATTTCGGCATACACCGTCTCCGGCTCGTCCTCCAGATACCAGCGCAAGAGGTCCAGCACATGCACCGTGTGGTCGATCACGGCGCCTCCGCCCGATAGGGCAGGGTCCTGGAACCATCCCGGCGGCATCATGCCCCGATTGGTGGAGCGGATGGCCAACAGCTCGCCCACGGCGCCTCGCCGCAGCGCCCGATAGAGCGCCCGCGCCGGCAGATTGTGGCGCATCGGGAACGCCGTACCGAGGATGACGCCCGACCGGTCGGCGGCGGCGATCATCGCCTCGGCATCCTCCTGCGTGATCGCCAACGGCTTCTCACACAGTACGTGCTTCCCCGCCGTACACGCCGCCTCGGTCAAGGCACGGTGACGCGCATTCTCGGAGGTGATGATCACGGCGTCGCAGCCGTCCCACACTTCATCGAGGTTGGCCCGAAACGGTACCCCGTAGCGGGCGGCGAAGGCTTCGCCCCGAAGCGGTTCATCGTCCCAAACGGCCGACAACACGGCATCGGGGATCGCGGCCAGACCGCTCGCATAGCCGTGAGCGTGCATATGGGCCGTGCTGAGGATCGCACAGCGCAACGGTGCGGTCATGCCGGCACCTCCAGAATCTTTACCTCACCGTCGGCGGCGGACTGCCGAGCGGCCAGGGCCACGGCCAGGGCGGCCAGCGCTTCCTCGGGACGCACCAACGGCTCGGCCCTCCCCTCGAGTACCTCGATGAAATGCGCCAACTCACTGCGATAGGGATTCTCGGACCCTCCGAGGTCGGGGAGTGATACGCTGCCGTCCACCTGCACCGCGTCGGCAAGGAAAAAGTCCAGTGCTCTGGACTCCCGGCTGTCCTGGCGGAGTAGGCCGCCGTCGCCCGCCAACTCGATACTGGTGACGAACCCGCTGGGGCTGCCCCAGGTAGCGGTGATCTGGCTGATCGCGCCGGAACGGTGGCGCACGGTGGCCATCCCCTGGGCAAACCAGGTGGGTTCGCGACGGTAGGCCAATTTGGCATAGACACGCTCGGCCGGCCCCAGATAGGTGAGCGCCCAATCGAGATCGTGCAGCATCAGGTCGATGAATACGCCGCCGGAAAGCTTGTCGTCCCGAAACCAATTGTCGCGCCCGGTTGGATAACTGCCCTGGCGGACCAGGGCCAGGGTAACCGGCGTCCCCACCGCGCCTTCACGTAAGGCGGAGGCAACGCGCCGATACTCGGGGAAAAAGCGGACCACCTGCCCCACCAACAGGTGAACGCCTGCCTTTCGCGCCTCCTCGATCATGGCCTGCCCATCGGACACCGTGAGGGCCAGCGGCTTCTCGCAGATAATCTGGCAGCCGTGCGCGATTCCCGCCTCCACGACCGCTCGATGCAGGAAGGCAGGGAAGGCGCAATCCAGTACGTCGGGCTTCTCCGCCGCGAGCATGGCCTCCAGATCGGTATAGGGACGAGCCCCAACCAGATCGGCCACCGCCGCGGTATGGACGGGGTCACGCCCCACCACCCCCACCACGCTGACACCGGGAATTCTCTGGAAGGCCGAGGCGTGTACCATGCCCATGGAGCCGGTACCCGCGAGGCCGACACGTATCATGCTTTCCGTTCCTTTCTCCGCCGGCTTGCCGCTCCGACCATCCCATCATACCCGGTAGGCGGCCGGCGCGGCGTTCTCGACTCCCTGCTCTCCCCGCCTGATCAGTACTACTCTTTTGGGTCATTGCTTCGCTCATCTATCCCCACTACGATATGTCGGACCAAGGACGGTAGTGGTTTGTAGATTCACCAGGAAAGGCCGAATCATGATCAAACGGAGTTTGGCATCGTTATGTCTCGTTGGCGCGACAGTGCTGGGGGCGGCAGGCACGCACGCGGCGGGCAGTACCCGTACCGTGCAGCGGGAAGGGTACAGTATCACCTTCCCCAGCACCTGGCAGTACGCGTCCTCGGTCAAGCTGAGCGACCTGTTCAGTACGTCGGCGCTCAAGAGTCTGAAGGCCGACGCGGCCGGCATCGCCAGCGTGGATGGTAATGCCGAGATTGCCATGGTTGTGGTGCAGGGCGCCGCCGGGGTTGCCGAGATCAAACGCCTGGAGAATGTCATGGCGAAAGACGGTTCCACGCC
>JAICHN010000364.1 GCA_025924845.1 Chloroflexota bacterium
TCCACCATTTGTTGGGGGCTGCGTCTGGCCCCGTCCGGCGGGGTTGCCTTTTCTCCCCCCGGGGGGCTGTGCCCGGCCCGACTTCTAAGGGATAGAAGCAGGCACAAGACCTCCCGCGGTCGCCTCGGAGTTCTTATACGGAACGATGACGCGGCGCGGGAGGTCTTTTTAGCGTGGTGCTTGACCCTCGACTACCCCAACATCCTGATGGTCTGTGTTACGCTGAGCGCGTGCATGCTCCCTGGAGGATAGAGTGACGATGAGCACCAACGGCAAGATCGCCCTGATTACCGGCGCGGGCAGCGGCATCGGAAGGGCCGCCGCGCTCGCCCTACACGCCGCGGGCTATGCCGTGGTGCTGGCCGGTCGCCATACCGAGACTCTGGACGAAACCGCGAGGCTCGCCGCGCCCCCCGCCGGCACGATGCTCGTGGTACCCACCGATGTCGGCAACCCGTTGTCCGTCCATGCCCTGTTCGCGCGGACCAAGGATGTTTTCGGCCGCCTTGATGTGCTCGTCAACAACGCCGGGATCGGCGCCCCGGGCATTCCCCTGGAGAACATCTCCTACGAGCAGTGGAGCGCCGTGGTCGGGGTCAATCTCACGGGCGCCTTTCTGTGCGCGCAAGAAGCGTTCAAGCTGATGAAGGCCCAGCAGCCGCGCGGCGGGCGGATCATCAACAACGGATCACTCTCGGCGCATACACCCCGACCGCACTCCGCTCCCTATACCGCCGCCAAGCACGCCGTGACGGGACTCACCAAGTGCCTGGCGCTGGACGGCCGCGGCTACGACATCGCTTGCGGCCAGATCGATATTGGGAACGCCGCCACGGACATGACGGCGCGGATGGAGGCAGGCGTGCCGCAAGCGAACGGCGCCCTCAGACCCGAGCCTCGGATGGATGTGCGTCATGTGGCCGAGGCCATCCTCTATATGGCGAATCTACCCCTGGACGCGAATGTGCTGTTCATGACGGTAATGGCCACCGAGATGCCGTTTGTTGGGCGCGGGTGAGCGGCGGACTGTATGGTTACCTGTCCGGTGCGAATAGGATGGGCGAGGATGACGCGGTTGGGAACCTCGCCGCAAGTCAGGAGGATGGGATATGAAAGCACCGCGATGTCTGCCGGTTGCCGCGCTTCTGCTCCTTGGCTGCGTTCCCTGCTTCAAGAGTACCGTGCTCGCGGCGGCGCACTCGCCGGCGAGTGCGCCGCTTACCATCACGCTGCGCCCAGCCTCACCGACGATGGCATCCTGTCTGCCCGCCGCACACGCTCGCGCCGTCGTCACTCCCGGCATCCACAACGACAGGCTGAACTTGCATGCTGTCGGCCTACCTCCGTTCGCGGGCTTTGATCTGTTTGCCACTGCCTCGCCGCGCTCACCGTACAGGCTGTCATGGCCGCTCGGCGTGGCTCAGGCAGATGCGAACGGCACTGTCGATATGCAGGTGCAAGCGCTGTTGTTGGACGCCTATACGCCGGCCGATACCGGCTATGGCGTGCCGGCGCCGGCACAAGCCGGCCATTTGGTCCTATTCTTCGATGACGCCGAGGATGCCGCCCCCTGTTCGGCCGACGCCGACGTCCCTACCACGCGCCTGCAGAGCGGTCGGGTGGTCGGCCCGGCCGTGCTGGCTACCCTGGGCTATCCAAGCGACGCCGGTCCCTTGAGGACAGCGCCTTTCGCCCCGCCGGGCCGGGGTATCAGTACCCCGAGCGGCAGACGGGGCTTCAGCCGCACTCCCATTACCTTCACGACGGCCTGCAACGATCCGGCGGGCTGGTCGATGATCCGATTCATTGATTTTAGGCTCTCAAGAGACGGTGCCGCGGTGTTCTGGGCCCGCCTCGATCGGCCTGCGAAGCGCATGTATCTCTACGATTTTGCGACGAACGGTTGGATCGGCGGCCTGCAGCCGGGCGCCAAGGGCACACTCGGTACATCAGTCGCTCGGCTTATCCTGGGCACGAGTCAAGTGGTGGGCACGACGGGTGCCGTGGGACGCGTGCTCTGGACCGTGAAGTTCACCACCCAAGCGTCGGGAGCGACCTATCAGCAAAGCGTGCGGGTGACCGACCTGCGCAATCAAACCCAGGGCTGGACCAGTAGTGGAACGTGGGGCGTAGATTGAAGTAGCGGCAAAACGGCGAAAGTGAGCGATCGTTGCCTACGCCACGGATCAGCGTCTCGATTCTAGGTCCCTGGGAACTCAGCGTGGACGGACGCGCGTTGCCTCGTCCGTCCACGCAAAAGGCACAATCGTTGCTGGCCTATCTCATTATGCACCGCACCATGGCGCACTCTCGGGAAAAGCTCGCTACCCTGTTCTGGCCGGACGCGGATGATGATCGAGCCCAGCGCAGTCTGCGCACCGCCCTCTGGAGCCTGCGCCGGTTATTGGCGAGCGCCGATGAGCAACTTGCGGAGGCGTTGGTCAGCTCTCGTTTCGATGTGCGCTGGGCGCCGCGCATCCCCGTGGATATAGACCTGGAGCAGTTCGAACTGAGCTTATCGCGCCGGCAGCAGTCGCGGAACGACGATCCGCCGGACGCTCTGGCCGCCCTTCAATCGGCCCTTGCGCTGTATCGCGGTCCGCTCCTCGAAGGTCTCTACGATGAGTGGTGCCTTGATGCGCGCTACCGGCTTGAAGAGCAGTACCTCCTGGCGATGGCGTTGGCGGTGAGCGAACTGGAGCGCTCGGGACAGATCCGTGAGGCCGTTACCTATGCACAGCGGGTACTCGCCCTTGATCCGCTCCGTGAAGACGTCCATCGCACAATCATCCGGCTGCTCGGGGAACTGGGTGATCGGGTTGGGGCGCAGCGTCAGTATCAACGCTGCAAAGAGATTCTGGCCCGTGAGCTCGATGAAGCACCAAGCGCCGAAACCGAGGCGGCGCTGGCGGACGCGCTCCTGGCCGCGCAGACACGGCAGTCTTTACGGATCGACATCCCAGATCAGGCTAAGCAAGGTGCGACCGCCCATCCGCACGAGGATAGGCCGGACGATGCGGTGCGGCCCAATGCATCGGCTGTACCGCTGAGGCGCGTGAACGCTACGGTGCCTTTAAGCATTGACGAAGGTAACGTACCCGCCGGAGTGACGCCCGGCTTGGACACGAAACTGCCGCTGGTTGGGCGCCATGCCGCGTGGCAAACCCTGGTCAACCGGCTTACGCAGGTGCAAGCCGGGAAGGGCCATACTATGCTCGTGGCCGGCGAAGCGGGCAGCGGCAAGACGCGTCTGATCGAAGAGGCAGCGGCACAGGCGCGCCGACAGAGCATGCAGGTGCTCTGGGGCACCTGCTATGAGTACGAAAGGATTCTGCCGTACCAGCCCTTCGCAGAGGCGCTACGAGGCAGCCTTCAGCCGATATCCGTCGCGCGCCCTGGACAGGAAGCTCGCGGATCCACGCAGCGGCCGGCCGGCGCCTCGGACGCGGAAACCTTCGCGGCGCTCCCTCCAGTCTGGCAGCAGGCACTCCTGTTGCTGTTACCCGACTGGGCGGATCGCCTGGGTGAACGGCCGGCGCCGGCTCGCGCACTCAACCAGGATCAGGCCAATTTGTTCGAAGGTATCGGCCAGTTTCTCCATTCCCTGGCCGGTCGCCGGCCACTGCTGCTGGTGATCGACGACCTCCAGTGGGCCGCCCCCTCGACCCTGCAATTGTTCCACTATATCTCTCGCACGGCCCGGCGGCATTCCATCCTGCTGATCGGCAGCTACCGGCCGGAAGATCTCACCCAGACCCCGGGCCAACCCGGCAATGCGGACATGCCGGCGGTTCCTACCGTGATCGGCCTGCAGCGTACCCTGGGCAGAGACGGTGTACTGGATACGATTACCCTGAATCGACTTCGCCTGGAAGACGTGGCTGAGCTGGTACGTGGGCTCGCGGACCTTGCGGACGATCGTCCTTCGGCCCAACCGCAAACCGGCGGTTCCGACCCGGCTGATACACTCGCCGCGAAGTTGCACCAGTTCACGGAGGGCAATCCGCTCTTTCTAACCGCTGCTGTCCAGGCATTGCGCGAAGCGGGCACGCTGAGGTCCGCGCCGACCCCCGCGCTATGGCCGGTACCCGTCCGTCTGCGCGATCTGCTGCAGGATAGGCTTGAGCGCCTCAATCCGTTGGCCCGTGAAGCCGCCGGCATAGCGGCCGTCGCGGGTTACGAGTTTGATATGGCCGTAGTGCAGCGCGGATGGGGCAGAGATGAGGAGGAGACCCTGCAGGCGCTCGATGATCTGCTGGCCGGCGGTGTGGTGCGTGAAGTTTCCTCGAGGGGTGCGCGCGACTTTGCCTTTTCGCACCATCTCCTGCAGGAGGCAATCCGCGAGCGGCTGCCCCGACTGCACCGCGAACGCGCCCATCGCAGGATCGGCAAAGCGATGCAGGAGGTGTACGCGGGCCGGGCGAGCGATGCTGAACTGGCGTTCCATTTCGAGCACGGCGGCTTGTTCCCGCAAGCGATCCAGCATCGGCGCCGGGCCGGTGAGCAGGCGGCGGCGGGCTTCGCCAATCAGGATGCCGACTACCATTATTCACACGCGCTGGCCCTCCTGGAGCGGGAGAGGCTCACGATTGCCGACGCGCAAGCCTACGCGGAGCAGTATTTCGATCTCCTGGCGGCACGCCTGACAGTGCGGCAGCGGATCGGCATGCCTGACCAGGAAGCGCACGACGTTGCCGAGATGCTGGCCACTGCCGAACACCTTCACGATGTACGGCGGGAGATACATGCCCTACTGGAGCGTTCGGCCCTGGCTATCCGCACCGGTCACTACGCCGCGGCGTGGCGGGACGCAGAGGAAGCATCGGCCCGCGCGCAGGGGCTCGCCGCGACCGACGACCTCACTGATCGCGACCGGTTGCTGCAAGCGCGGGTGAGCACCTGTCTTGGTGTCGCCTGCTTTCACCTGGATCGCTACGAAACGGCTATTGCGGCCTTCCAGCAAGCGGTGACCGGCTACAGTGCCCTGGCGGCCCAGTCGAGCGAGCAGAGCGCCGATCTTCGCCTCCAGGCCCAGCGGGACGAGGCCGATGTGCTCGATCGGATTGGCCGCCTCTACCAGCAGGTGGGCAACTACGCGGAGGCACAACGGTACCATCTGGACTCACTAGCGGGCCACCGGGCAAACGGTGATATGAGCGGTGAAGCGGCAGCGCTCGGCAGCCTTGGCGGAGTGGTGTGGTTTATGGGTGATTTGGACGGCGCCCAAGCATACTGGGAGGCAGCGCTGACCCTTGAGCGCCGGATGGGTTACCGCCACGGTGAGGGCACGCA
>JAICHN010000365.1 GCA_025924845.1 Chloroflexota bacterium
CGTTGCCGACCTGCGCTTTGAGCACCGTCCAGATGGGTTGGGCATCGGCGTCGGTGAGCCGCGCTTGTCCTGGACGGTCGTTACCTCCCGCGCCGGCTGGATGCAGACTGCCTACGCGATCGAGGTCTATGAATCGGACGGCCGCTTGCTGGATCGGACCGATCGGTTCGAATCCGACCAATCCGTCCTGGTGCCTTGGCCGTTCGCGCCGCTGTCTTCCCGAGCGCGACTCGCCGTGCGGGTGCGGGTGTGGGACGCCGAGGGACAGCCGTCTCCCTGGAGCGAACTGTACCCCGTGGAGGCTGGGTTGCTGAGCGCCGACGACTGGACCGCCCGTTTCGTGACCCCTGCCTGGGACGAGGATACTTCTCAGCCGCAACCCGCGCCGCTGCTCCGTCGCGAGTTCAGGGTGCGCGCTCCGATCGCCGAGGCTCGGCTCTATGTGACGGCGCTTGGCGTGTATGAGTTGCAACTTAACGGGTCGGTGGTCGGCGACCATGTGTTGGCTCCCGGCTGGACCAGCTATGACCATCAACTGCGCTATCAGACGTTCGATGTGACGGACTTGCTGCGCGAAGGCCCGAACGCAATCGGCGCCATGTTGGGAGACGGCTGGTACCGAGGCCGGTTGGGTTTTCACGGTGGGCGCCGCAATATCTACGGTGATAGGCTTGCCCTGCTGGCTCAACTCGAGATCCGCTACGGGGACGGCACCGTCGATCTCGTGTTCACCGATGAAGCCTGGCACGCGGCCACCGGGCCAATTCTCGCCTGCGACCTCTACGACGGCGAGACCTACGATGCACGCCTGGAGAGGCCGGGTTGGGCGGAGCCGGAATATGATGACCACGACTGGGCCGGAGTACGAGCGCTCGATCGGAACCTATCTACCCTGGTCGCCCCGCTCGGGCCCCCGGTACGGCGCATCGAGTGGATCGCCCCGACCGCGATCACCACATCCCCCTCGGGCCGCGCTATCGTCGACTTTGGGCAGAACCTGGTCGGCAGGCTGCGCCTGACCGTCTCGGGGCAGGCGGGAGAGACGATCACCCTGCGCCATGCCGAAGTGCTTGAGGCCGGCGAGTTGTGCGTCCGGCCGCTACGGTTTGCCCTGGCTACCGACCGCTACATCTTGCGCGGCGGCGCGAAGGAAACCTGGGAGCCGCGGTTTACCTTCCACGGCTTTCGCTATGCCGAGGTGACCGGCTTACAGGGCGCGTTGAATATTGATGACATCCAGGCGGTAGTCTGCCATAGCGATCTCGAGCGTACCGGCTGGTTCGAATGCTCCGACCCGCTGGTAAACCGTCTGCATGAGAATGTGGTGTGGAGCATGCGGGGCAACTTTCTCGACATCCCAACCGATTGTCCGCAGCGCGATGAACGGTTGGGCTGGACGGGAGACATTCAAGTCTTCGCGCCGACCGCGAGCTTTCTCTATGATTCCATGGGCTTCCTGACCTCCTGGCTCGCCGATCTGGCGGCCGAGCAAAGCCCAAGCGGCGTGGTGCCGTTCATTGTTCCCAATGTACGCGACGGCGCCATGCTGCCTGCCGCCGCTTGGGGGGACGCGGCGGTGATCGTGCCGTGGACGCTCTACCAACGCTACGGAGACTTGACCATCCTGGCCGACCAGTTTGACAGCATGCGCGCCTGGGTGGATTGCGTGGCAAATCTGGCCGGCGAGCGACGGCTGTGGGATCGCGGCTTTCAGTTTGGTGACTGGTTGGACCCGAACGCGCCGCCCGCACGGCCCGGCGAGGCACGCACCGATCCTCATCTGGTGGCCACCGCGTATTTCGCTCGGTCGGCCGAACTGCTGGGCCTGGCGGCCGGCGTCCTCAACCGAGCCGATGAGAAGGAGCGCTACCTGGCGCTTGCCGGCGAGGTGCGCGCGGCGTTTGATCGCGAGTATATCTCGCCGGCAGGCCGGCTGGTCAGTGACGCCGCGACCGCCTTTGCCCTGGCCCTGCGCTTCGACTTACTCCGCGATCCCGAACGGCGCGCGCATGCCGGCAAACGGCTGGCCGCCCTCGTGCGCGACAGCGGCTACCGGATCGCTACCGGCTTCGTGGGCACGCCGCTGATCTGCGATGCCTTGTGCGACGTTGGGAGGCATGACATCGCCTTCAGGTTACTCACCCAGGAGGCATGTCCTTCGTGGCTGTATCCAGTGACGATGGGCGCCACGACCATCTGGGAGCGATGGGACAGCATGCTCCCGGACGGCACGGTGAATCCCGGTGAGATGACCTCATTCAACCACTACGCACTCGGGGCGGTCGCCGACTGGCTGCATCGCACGGTGGGCGGTCTCGCTCCCGCCGCGCCGGGATATCGGCGGATCGAGGTCAATCCTCATCCGGGCGGCGGACTCACGCAGGCGCGTGCGCGGCATCGTACACCATACGGGCCGGCCGAGGTGGCCTGGGCTATGGAGGATGAGCACATGCGGCTTACCATCGAGGTGCCCCCGAACACCACGGCCATAGTGACCCTCCCCTTGACCGACGCGGCGCCGATCGAGGTGGGATCCGGAACGCACCAGTGGTTCTACCCGATGCGTCCCGCCGCGCGTCCGCCACTCTCCCTCGACAGTCCGCTGATCGAACTGATTGAAGACCCGGATACATGGGCGTCGTTGGTGCGGGCTGTGCCGCGTTTAGCGGGACATGAGGTCGGCTTGCACGGGTGCCGCGACCTACCCTTACGTCAGGTCGTGGCCGCGCTCCCTCACGCCGAGGCGCTGCTCCCGGCCATCGAGAACGCGCTGAACGGACTTGAACGCTAAGGATACTCTCGGAAAGAACCACACAAGCCGTGCTTACTACCGATACGCATCGAGATGCGCCTCGACCCATTCCGCGTATGTGCGCGGCGGGCGCCCCGTGATCCGCTCGACGGTCTGGAATACCGTGCTGCCCAGACGTGAGCCTCCGGAGCCGCGCGCGGCGAGCACCGCAGCGGCCCGCTCGGGCGGCATCCCTTGCCCGATCATGGCCGCGCGTACCTGGTCGGGCGGAAGATCGATGACCGTAATCTCTACTCCCAGCGCCGCCGCCAGGATGCCCACCTGTTCACGGGGGCTCAGGGCTTGCGGCCCCGAGAGGGGATATGCCTGACCGTAGTGTCCGTCCTCGGTAAGCACCCGCACGGCCACGGCAGCGATATCGTACGGGTCAATCCACGCTACCTTCAGGTCCGCGAAGAGGGCGCGCACCGCGCGATCACGCCGGATCGTTTCCGCCCAGCCCAGCGTATTGGACATGAAACCGCCGGGGCGTAGGAACGTCCAGGGGAGAGCACTCGCCTTGACGGCGTTCTCGGCGGTGGTATGCCAACCGGTCACCGGATCGTTTTCATCGCCGCCCGCCTCAAGCACCGACAAACGCACGATCCGGCCTACGCCCGCCTGAGCGGCCAGGGCACAGACCATCGCGTCGGGAGGCGGGCCGGCCACCCCTGCCGTGAGGAGGAACACACTCTCCACCCCTTCGACCGCGGCGCTCAAGCTCGCCGGGTCACTGAAATCGCCGCGAAGCACATCGACGGCGCTGAGGAGGGCGCGGGCCTTCTCCGGAGCACGGCTCATCGCACGCACCGTCTCCCCCCGTTCGATCAGTTGCAGGCAGAGCTCCCGCCCCACGGTACCGGTTGCTCCAGTGACGAGGATCATGGTTATTTCTCCTTCGGCAAGTAGGAATCACGGCCCAAAAGAGGAATGATCGGAGCCGGCAGCGGCCGAGAGCGCCAATGTGCGAGCATGAAACTCCAGCGCCTCCTGGATGCGCCGGTCCCAATACTGCCAGGCGTGGCCACCCCGATACTCTCGATAGAGATGGGGAATGTGAAGCGCCTCCAGATGCGCGTGAAAACGGCGATTGACCGCCAGCAGGTCGTCATCGGTGCCACAGTCCAGGCTGAGCGCCGGTAGGGTCGCATGGTCTATCCGCTCGGTCAGGGTAAACAGGTCGGCGGCGGTACCCCCCGGCTCAGGGCCGAACACACGGAGGAACTTCTCCTCGGGGGGATCAGGGTCGTGCGTCCAGACTACTGCCCTCGAGCAGGAGTGACTGGTCACGCTGCCGAACAGATCCGGATGCCCCAGGCCCAGTTTAAGCGCCCCATAGCCACCCATGGAAAGGCCGCCGATCGCCCGAGCGCCGCGGCGGGCATCGGTCTGGAAGGTGTGATCAATATAGGACACCAGATCGCGGACAATCGCCGTTTCATAGGCGTCGCCGCCAGGAGCGTCAGTGTAATAGCCGCGTCCACCATCCGGCATCACGATGATGAAGGGATAGGCCGCGGCGTACCGTTCAAGGCTAGTGTTGCGGGTCCACCCGGTATGGTCATCGGATAGTCCGTGGAGCAGGTAAAGGGTGGGGAACGGGCCATGCCGCCCCTCGGGGAGAATCAGCGTTGCCGCCGTCATTTTCTCCAGCGCGGCGCTATAGTAATGAAGCTCGCAGAGCGCCACGGCTAGTTCGTCCTTCGCATGGCGAGGATACGATGCGCCGCCTCCACGACCGCCTTATCGACAAAGCTCCCGTCGGCCAGCGCGAAGGCGCCCGTGCCGCTCTCGGCGGCTGCCCCCAGCCGGTCGATCAGGTCGCGCGCCCGGCGGATCTCATCCTCGGTCGGCGTGAAGATCTCATTGACCACCGCGATATGTGACGGATGAATGACCGAGCGCCCCGCAAAGCCCATACGCTTGCCCTCCACGGTGGACCGGCGCAGCCCGTCCAGATCGCGGATGTTGGTGTAGACGTTCTGGGTCGGTCCCGGCAGCCCGGCGGCGCGGGCGGCGACCACCAGCCGCGACCGGGCATAGGTCAAACCGGCGTCGTCCAACACACCCAGATCGGCCATCAGGTCGACCTCACCTAGACCGAGGCTCACTACTCGTTCGTGGGCGCGGGCGATGTCGAATGCCCGCTCAACTCCCAGGGCCGATTCGAGCAGGCACTGGATCGTTGCCGCCGAGCCGGACGCCGCCAGCAGATCGGCCGCACCGCGCACGTCTTCAGGCGATTCGACCTTGGGCAACCGAATGGCGGTGAGCCAGGGACCGACAATGGCGGCAAGGTCGGCCTCAAGCAGGCCCGAGCGGACGGAGTTGACCCGCACGACCAGTTGCTTAGTCGATCCCCCGCGCAAGATCCGCAGCACCAACTCTCGCGCTTGTTCCTTCCGATTGAACGCCACCGCATCCTCGAGATCGAGGACGACGGCGTCGACGTCAGTGGCGAGCGCCTTCTCCATCATGCGGCTGTC
>JAICHN010000366.1 GCA_025924845.1 Chloroflexota bacterium
AGGCCATGCGCACCCTCGGCGTAGCCACCCGCCTACTCCCGCGCGATGCAGTCGCCGAGGAGATCGACCGCGGGATCGAGCGGGAGCTCATTTTCCTTGGCCTGGCGGGAATGATCGACCCCCCACGACCCGAGGCGCGGGCAGCGGTACAGACAGCGCGGCAGGCAGGGATTCGGGTCATGATGATCACCGGTGATCACCCCCGCACCGCGGCGGCGATTGCGCGGGAGATTGGCATCGCCGAGCCGAGAGCGCGTGCGATCACCGGCACCGAACTGGAGCGGATGGACGGTGCCGAATTACGGGCAGCGGTGCGCGAGGCGTCGGTGTATGCGCGCGTCAGCCCCGAGCACAAGCTGCGGATAGTCCGGGCCCTGCAAGCCAATGGCGAGGTCGTGGCAATGACGGGCGACGGCGTGAACGACGCACCCGCGCTCAAGGCCGCGGATATCGGGGTGGCTATGGGGATCGCAGGCACCGACGTCGCAAAGGGAGCGGCGGACATGATCCTCACCGACGACAACTTCGCATCGATCGTGGCCGCGGTGGAGGAAGGACGCGCGATCTTTGCCAACATTCAGAAGGTGCTGCGGTACCTGCTCTCGTCGAACGTCGGCGAGGTCCTGGCGATGTTTTTTGGGATCGTGCTGGCAGGGTCCATTGGCCTGGCGGCAGGCAAGGGTGAGCTACTCATCTTGCCGCTTCTGGCAACCCAGATCCTCTGGATCAACCTGGTAACCGACACAGGGCCGGCCCTGGCGCTCGGTGTGGATCCCGGCGATCCGCGTGTGATGCAGCGTCCACCGCGGCCACGTGATAGCCGGGTCATCGACGCGCGGATGTGGTTTGCCATCGGCTTCATCGGGATAATCATGGCGGTTGGCACGTTGCTGGTGCTCGACATCGGGTTGGCCGGGGGCTTGCTTGCCGGGACGGGCAACCTCACCCACGGCCGGACCCTCGCCTTCACCACACTCGTGCTCTTGCAGCTCTTCAATGTCTTCAACATGCGTTCAGACGAGCGGAGCGCCTTCCAGGGAGTTTTCCGCAATGCCTGGCTGTGGGGGGCGGTATTGCTCTCGGCCGGGATGCAGCTCCTGGTCGTTTACGTGCCGTGGCTACAGGGAGCTTTCGGTACAACGGCCCCGAGCCCTACCGACTGGCTCCTCTGCGTGGCGATCGGCAGCTCCGTGATCTGGCTGGGTGAAGCGAGGAAACTGGTCAAGCGCTCCTTGTCTTGCCGGCACGCAGAAATGCGGCTTGATCGCCGGCGACATCGGTGAAAAGCACGACTCCGCGGGTACCCCGCGTCATGCGGAAGTGACGGATGGCCTGTGAAGGTAAGGCCGGCCGTAGCGGCGCCATAGGGTAGGGCCTAGAGTGGAGAGTGCGCGGGCGAGAACTATGTTCGGCCGCCGGCCCGGAGAGCGAGGACTGAGATGAAACTATTCGAACGGCCGCAAGTGACGTACCTGTTTGGTGCGGTGGTAGTGTGGGTAGGTATCATCATTGCGACGGCGGTGATCCTCGGGGGAACATCCCACTTCGGCGAGATGCTGCCCATCCTATTTGGCGGGGCCTTCTATTTCATCGCGATCGCTCCACTCGGCATCCGGCAGACGAGCGCGCTTCCCAGGCACCCGCGTATCGCGGGGGCAAAGCGCCCTCGCCCATCGGTGGAGCAGATCGCGGGACGTGTGCGCGAGCGGCTGTATCTGTTCGGCTTACTGGGCCTGATCGGCCTGCTGGGCATCCCGTTGCATCAGCCTATCCTGTTCCTCTTCTATCTGCTCTTCGGCCTGTTCGCCTTTGCTGCCGGGAGACCGGCTCACACGCATCCCCGATCTCGATGAACGGGCTATTCGTTCTGCCGTCTAGACCGTCGTCGGTAGCGGGGCGGAGCCTGGGATGGTCGATGGTAATCGCGGCCCCCTGCCATCCCGCATGCAGGACTCTCCGGAGCGGCGCCAGGCATAATGCGGCCCGCTCCGGTGATCGGAAGGTTTACCATGATCCACATTGACGCGCAAAATCTCCGCAAGCGCTTCGGCGCCGTGCAGGCCGTGGACGGCGTCAGCTTTCAGGCAGGGGCCGGTGAGATCTGCGGGGTTCTGGGCCCAAACGGCGCCGGGAAGACTACCACGCTACGCCTGCTGGCGACCACCCTCAGGCCGGACTCCGGCACGGCATCCGTCTACGGCCACGACATCCTGCACGAGCCCGTAGCGGTACGGCGGGCGATCGGCATGCTCACCGCCGGTATCGGACTCTATCCGCGCCTGACCGCCCGCGAGAACGTCGCCTACTTTGCTCGCCTCTACGGCCTGTCCGAGGCCCAGACCACGCGCCGGATCGCCTCGCTCTTCCAACTCCTGGATATGGAGAGCTACGCCGACCGGCGTAGCGACACCTTCTCCACCGGTATGAAGCAGAAGGTGGCTATCGCCCGTGCGGTGGTGCATGACCCGCCAATCATGATCTTCGACGAGCCGACCAGTGGCCTGGATGTGCTCGGTGCGCGGACCGTGGTGGAATTCATCCAGGCCTGCCGGGCTGAGGGCAAGTGCGTGCTGCTCTCGACTCATCAGATGACCCAAGCGGCTAAGCTGTGCGACCGGGTGGTGATTATCCACCAGGGCGCCGTCCAGGCGATCGGCTCCGTGGCCGAACTGCTGACCCGCACCCGCAGCACCGATCTGGAAGACGCCTTCCTGGCCTTGATCGGCGAACGCTCTGTAGGCCGGAGCCCAGTCGTGAAGGAGACCATCCATGCGTGAATTGATTGTAATCTGGCTGAAGGAGCTTCGGGATACCATACGCGATCGCCGCACCCTGATAGTGATGGTGCTCGTACCCATTCTGGTGACGCCGGCGCTGCTTATCGGCATGAATGCGCTTGCCGAATCCAGCGCGAACAAGCCGGTGCATGTCGCCGTGGCCGGCGCTGCCGCCGCTCCCGAGCTCGTCCAGATTCTGCGGAGTCAACCTCAGGTGATCGTTGACCTTCGTCCGGATCCCAGGGCAGAGGTGAAGGACGGCAACGTGGATGCCGGGCTAATCATCGCGCCCGATTTCGCTGGGCAGATCGCGGCCGGCAAGGCAGGGCGCATCCAGGTGATCACCGACGCGACCAAGCTCGGCTCATCGCGCGCCGACACGGCGATCACCACCGCCCTGGACCAATATCGCACGCAAGTCGTCACCAAAGCACTGAGCGCGCGGGGCATGGACCTCGCCATCCTCACCCCGATCGACCGAATCTCGGTGGACGTAGCCACCAAACAGGCACTGGCCGGGTATATTCTGAGTTTGATCCTGCCGTTGTTCATCGTAATGTACAGCATGATGGGTGGTATGTACGCGGCGATGGACATGTCGGCGGGCGAGAAGGAACGCTCGACTCTGGAGGCGCTGCTGCTCTCACCGGCGACCAAGCTGCAGATTACCCTGGGTAAGTTATTGGCGGTGAGCACCGTCGGCATTTGCACGGTGGTTCTGGCGGTGGCCTCGCTGGTCGTGGCGATGCGTCAGCTACCGCTGTCGCTGAGTGAGGGGACCGACCTCAGCTTCAACTGGTCGGCTGATACTGTTGCGCTGGTGATCTTCCTCAGCATTCTGCTGGCGGTGGCCTTCGCGGCGCTGGAGTTGGCGCTGGGGATCTTCGCGCGGTCCTTCAAGGAGGCGCAGAATTACATTACCCCCCTCTATCTGGTAGCGATCCTGCCGGTGGCGGCGTTGGCGAGCATCCCCGACTTCAAGCCGGATCTAGTGTTCTTCTTCATCCCGGCGCTCAACGCGGCGCTGGTGTTCAAGGAGGCGCTGGTCGGCTCGACCGATGGGCTGCACGTGGCACTGACGGCAGGGACGATGCTGCTCTTCTGCGTGCTGGCGATCGGTGTGACCGTGCGCATCTTCAGCAACGAGAAGGTGCTGCTGCGTACTTAACACCTATGTGGCGCATCCGACAAGTCTCCCGAATGGCGAGAGTCATGTAGGCGGTCTCGGTATGGAGTGATGGGGCCGTTTGGCCTCGCGTGTTGCGACAAGTGACCCTTCTCCGGTGGCCGGCCCATGTACTACGTTAAGGTGAAATCGACACAAGGGCTGACGGCATCACCTCCGCTCCCGGCCCGGGGTGAGATGGGCCGTGACACATCCGTAAGAGGAAAGAAGGAGAGATTCATGCTACGGACGATTCTCGTACCGCTCGACGGCTCAGCCGTGGCCGAGCAAGGATTGTGGTCGGCATGCCGCCTGGCCAAGGAGACGGGAGCAACGTTGTCGCTGGTGCGCGGCGTGCCCTACTTTGTCCTGGAGCGGAAGGATCACGCGGCGGATCGGGCCGCCGTACGGGAAGCCAGGGAGTACCTTCGCACGGTACAAGACAACCTGACACGGGATGGATTCGCCGTACGCATGGAGGTCGTACCCGGCGACCCCGTGGGTGCGATCCTCTTCGCCGCCGACATGCAGGAGGTAGACCTGATCAGCATCTGCACGCACGGAAGGAGCGGCCTCAGCCATGCCCTGGTAGGCTCGGTCGCCGAAGCGGTATTGCGGCGGTCCGATACACCCATCCTGATCACCCGCGCCATGGCAGAGCCTGCGCGGCAGCCGATCGTACCCTACCGCGCGATATTGGTGCCGCTGGACGGCACCCCGCCCGCTGAGGCGGCGCTGGCGTATCTGGCGCGTGAACGGATCGGAGACCAAGCCGAGCTAATTCTGCTGCGGGCGGTGGCGCCCGTGATGCCGCCCTATGTCCCCGGGCTGATGGGCGACGCGGCAGCCGAGTTCTACAACGAAGCGAACCGGGAGACTCAGCAGCGTCTCCTGGGCGCGGAAGCGTATTTGAAAGCGACAGGCGTTGCCCTGCAAAGGACCGGCACCTGGAGCGCTCGCCCCACCCTCGGCGCTGCCGCGTCGGAAATCCTTGCGGCGGCCAAGCCTGAAGTTGTAGACCTGATCGTGCTGGTTACCCACGGCCGCCAAGGCCTGGAGCGGCTCATCTACGGCAGCGTGGCACGGGAGTTGCTGCACCACGCGGAAGTACCGGTGTTGATCCTGCCCGTCACACAGGCGGATGTCCGCGCGCCGGAACCGTATGACGAGAACCGGCAAACCACCTGATTACAACGTGGGTGTGCTGGCAGCCGCCTACACACGCCACGCGCCGCGCCCGCCACGCTGCGCTGCCATGAAAGGTCATGCGGCCCTGCCTGTCGCGCATCGGGTGAAACACCTGA
>JAICHN010000367.1 GCA_025924845.1 Chloroflexota bacterium
GATGATCCCGCCCTGGTAGCGGCTGGTGAATAGGTAGGGGCCGCCCCGGATGTGTGGCACGGCGACATAGACGACGCCGACGATCCAGCCCAGGCCCAGCACGATCAGCGCCGCGCCAAGGGTTCGTCGCCGATACCCGAACGCGGCGAAGACGCCGAAGGCGGCCACGATCAGGCCGACCTCTTCCTTAAACAGGAGGGCAATGCACAGTAAAGTGACGGCCGCGCCGATCCGGTCCGCATCCAGCCGTTCCGCCGCCCAGCCCAGAAGCGGTACGGCCAGCGCGATCTCGTGGAAGTCGAACAGGTTCGCGTAGGCCAGCGACGGCATGGCAAGGTAGGCGACCGCAAGCAAGAGGGCGATTCGTTCATCCTTGGTATGGCGGGCAGCAAGCACATAGATTGGTACGCTGCCCATGGCGAGGGCAAATGTCTGCACGGCGAAGAGCGTGTTGACCGAGGGGGCGATCCAGTAGAGCGGGACGAGCGCGGCAAGACCGGGGCTAAAATGCTGCCCCAAAAACACGTGATTCTGTTGGACGAAAGGGTCGAGGGTATCCCAGAACAACCGTCCGTGCGCGGTGTTCCAGATTACCTGATCGAAAATACCGAGATCGATCAGCGAGGAGTGATAAGTGGCGTGCTTCAGCACGCTGAGCGTGAGCAATGTGCTGCTATAGAGCACAATTGCCGCGGCCAGGAGGAGCCGGCAGCGTGTAGGATTCAGGAGACCCGGTCTGCCATGCCGCACGCTCAAGATCATAGCCGCTCAGTCCCTCGGCGGCAAGCAGTCCTTCTGAGGCATTTGGACCGGCGCGCGGGCGACGATATGATTAAGCCGTGGACGTCGGTTTACATAAATCCGAAAGCAGGGGAATGATTGTGCGAGCTATTCTCTATTACGTGGAAGAGCCCAGGCCGGGCGAGCTACACGGGCTGCAGCGCCTTGTATTCGAGGACCTGGACAAGGACGAGGCGCGGACGCTGATGCAAGTGCCGGCGGTGCGTAAGCCGGGAATACCCTTGCAACCGGTGACGTTCCGGGGCCGGGAATATGCGCGGCACGAGGACAACCGGGCGCTGATCAGCAATCATTGGGGTATCACCGATGTCTACGTCATGGAGCGACGATCGCTGATCACCATGCTCCTCCCTCGCGAGGATCTGGCGGAACTGCACGGAGAGGACACACCGAATGCCTGAACTTCCCGAGGTGCAATCCGTGGTCGATGAACTGGCGATCCGCCTACATGGTCGCACCTTCACCTCCAGCGTGGAGTTGCTCTGGCCGCCGACTATAGCCTACCCGGACCCCGAAGCGTTCGCCGGCCGATTGGAGGGGCGCACCGTGGCAGGGGTGCGGCGTCGCGCCAAGTTTATCATCATTGATCTGGATGACGGCACGATGTTGATGGCCCATCTGCGCATGACCGGCCGCCTGCACTTTGCCGCTCCCGATGAGCCGGCCGATCGGCACCTGCGCGTTCGCCTCCCCCTGGATGACGGGACCGAACTACGATTCGCCGATATGCGCAAGTTCGGGCGACTGTACGCGGGGACTGAGGACGAACTGGCCGCCGTGACGCCGCTTGCCAGGCTCGGACCGGAGCCGCTGGATGCAGGCTTTACCCCGGAGGTCCTGAAGGCCGGGCTCTCCGGCCGGCACGGCCCGATCAAGCCGGTGCTGCTCGACCAGAGCGTACTGGCCGGCTTGGGCAATATCTACGTCGATGAGGCCCTGTTCCGGGCCGGCATCGCACCGCGTCGGGCCGCCAATACGCTCAGCGAACACGAATTGGCCGCCTTACGCGATGGAATCGTGGCCACCCTTTCCGAGGCCGTGGACCGAGGAGGAACCAGCTTCCGCAACTATCTCAGCGTAGCGGGACATCGGGGTGGGAACATGCCTAATCTCAAGGTGTTTCGTCGGCATGGCGAACCCTGCCTCCGCTGTGGTTCGGTGATCGAGCGCACGGTGGTGGCGGGGCGCGGCACGCACTGGTGTGGGGGCTGCCAGCACTAGACACAACATACTGTCCAACTTAAGATAGGGTTCCCTGCCGGCACGATGTTATACTGCCGGGAGAGTCGGGGACGGCAGAAGGGAAACATGAGTGGTGCAGGCGAAAGACGCCGGGCGCGTGGATTCGCGCGCACCGCATCTCGCCGCCCACGGCGACCCGCTTCGGCCATTGGAGCAATTCGCGGTGGATGAAGTTGCGCTGGAAGATGCGCGGCGCCGAGCCGACCGATTGGCTACCTTGAATGACGCCAGTCGCGAGTTGACCGCCCTCCGCGATATTCCTGAAGTATGCGAGACCATCTATACTCAGGTGCGCCGCGTCCTCGATTGCAGCGTGTTCTACATGGGGCTGCACTATCCGGATCGGGACGTGGTGGAGTTGGTCCTTACCATGGACAAGGGTGAACGCTTCCCCGCCCGTGAGGTGCCGGCGCGCGAATCGCTGGTTGGGCAGGTGGTCACTTCACGACGTCCCGTGGTCCGCGACACGGTTGCCGCGCTGATGGGAGCGTCGCGCCTCGTCACCCAGGGCCACGGGGGGCCACGCTCGGCCATGATCGTCCCGATGCTGATCGGGGATCGCGTGGTTGGGGTTATATCGGCCCAGAGCTACGAGGAACACGCCTATAGTCCCGACGACGTGCAGACCTTGCAGAGTCTGGCCAATCAGGCCGCGGTAGTGATCGAGAACGCCAGGCTCTACGAGCAGGCGAGGGGCTGGATTAGCCAGCTTGAAGTGGTGCAACGGCTCAGCATGGAACTGAACCGGCTCGACTCGGTCACGGCGATCGCCAATTCGGTGGCACGTTCGATCGAGGCGCTGCTTCCCTTCGATGCCTACCGGATCATGCTGGTCGATTACGCGGCGCGCGAGTTGGTGCCCATTGCCTTTGGCGCGATCCGCCCGGAGTACGACGCACAGAGCATCGATAGCCTGCGTATGCCGCTGGGCGAGGGGATCACGGGCTGGTCGGCCCTCACCGGCGAACCGCTCCTCGTGGACGATGCCGCCCTGCATCCCCTGGCGCTGGAGATTCCCGGTACGCCGACCCTCGACGAATCGATGCTGGTGGTCCCGATGCGCCGCGATCAAACGGTGCTTGGCGTGTTGACCTTGAGCAAGGTTGGATTGAGGCAGTATTCGGCGGAGCATCTGCGTTTGCTCCGCACCTTTGCCGATCAGGCGGCGACGGCGATCGCCAATGCCCAGTTGTATGAAAGCGAACGCCAGCGCGTCCAAAAGCTGCGCGAGCTTGACCAGTTGCGGAAGGACTTTGTCTCGACCGTGACGCACGAGTTGCGTACGCCGCTCACCGGTATCCTGGGCTTCACGGAGACCTTGCTTAATTTTTGGGATCGGCTGTCGCCGGAGCGCCAGAAGGACATGGTGTACAAGATCCAGTCCTCCACGGCGCGATTGAATCGGCTCGTCCACGACTTGCTGGTGGTGTCGCGGGTGGAGGCAGGCTCGCTGTCCCTGGCGCTGAACCCCGTGGATCTGGCGGCGCAGGTACAGCAGGCGGTAGTAGAGGTCACGGCAAAATATCGCGAGCACAATATCGTGGTGGCGCCACAGGAGGAGCCCTTGGTGCTGTTCGCCGACGCGCATCGCGTGCAGCAGGTGCTGGTCAATCTGATCGATAACGCGGTGAAATACAGTCCGGAGCACAGCCCGATCGCCGTAAGTTGGCGGCGCGATGGCGGATCGGCGGTGGTCAGCGTGTGCGATCAGGGGCCGGGAATCCCCCAGGAGAGCCGCCACCTGTTGTTCACCCGCTTCGGGAAAATCGCCCAGGTAGCGCGAGCAGGCCATGTGGGAACCGGACTCGGCCTCTATATATCTCGCCAGCTGGTCGAGGCAATGGGCGGCGAGATTTGGGTAGAGACGGTGATGGGCAAGGGGACCGTGTTTTTGTTCAGGCTGCCACTCGCCCAGTAAGCCTCCATCCGCCGCCTTCATCATTCACGGTGCGCAAGGATTTACAGATCGTTTACACCCCGCGCACGGAACGGTAATACTCTTTGGTTAGAGTGAAGTGGTGAGGGAAAACTTCTCACCAACCTACGAAATCTTCTCCTCCTGATTTCTGGCGGCTCCGACGCCGCCGGTCCTCATCTCCCGCACGCCGGCTCTGCGCGCACCAGAGCCGGCGTTCCTGATCGGGGTAGGACAACGATTCGTGCGAAAAACGCCGCCTATCCTTAGGCACGTACAGATCCTTCTTAATGCCCTGACCAATTCAGCTCCGAAAGCCGCCACATTACAACTTCAGGGTCTCTACGGAAGAAAGGGCTCTAATCGTCCGTGACGTAGGATCGGTACTGTCTGGTAGAGATTGAGCCGCGCGGCACGCTTGACATCGGCACCCCAACCTTTATAGCGCAACTCGCGTCCGCTGATCGACTCTCGCAACAGATCCTCGAGTTGCTCACGAATTGCGAGGAATGACGCTTCGCACACCCGCGCTTCAGGGGATTTGTCGAGCAATATATACGACAGGATGGCGCCCGCACCGAGATAATCCTCAATAGCGACACGCAGTCCCTCATCGCCGTCTGATGCCGGCCAGCGTTCACCGCAGGCAATAATTGTTGCGGCCTGATCTGGGTGCGCCATAAGCATTGAAATTGCGCCGGCGACGGCTTGGGCATTGACCAGCGCCCCAACGAAGACATAGGGGGCATCTTGGGCAGCACGAGCGCATGCAGCGCCATTAGGCGAGGGAAGTACGACGCGCGTACCGGGCGATATCCGATCGTAGCCGGCAGGCGAGAGGGAGTATGAATGTGCCGCCTCCGTGTCCGCACGGTAGTCCGCAACTTCTGCTCCGGCGCGCTGGGCGAGGTCGCTCACGTCGTCCGAGGGAGCGCACGGGTAGATAAGTGCGCCCTTATCGATGGCTACAACAGTGGCCGTCGAGAAACGCAGAACGTCGACGACCACAACGATATCTCGCCGGAGGGCTGCGCGATGTGCGCCATCAACGCCCCAGTCTATCCGGCAGCGATAGGAGCGCTGGGCAAGGATGGCGAGCATTGGGTCCACACTCATCCTTGTCGTACCCCTGATCCGAATCAAGCGAGGCGTGGCGGCCCCGGGAGGCCCGCCAAGGGAATAAAAAAAACGACCCAAACAGGAGCGCAAAAACCGGTTAAACGGGACCGTAGCATGAAAATCGAACAAATTTTAAATAA
>JAICHN010000368.1 GCA_025924845.1 Chloroflexota bacterium
CCGAGTCCCTCAAGCGGCAGCCGATAGATATCAACCGGCTCAAAATCAGAGACGGAGATCTGAATTTCGATCACCGGCCTGTCGAGCAGCCCTGTGATGGATGTCGACCCAATATGGTCGATACGCATCGCCACGGGGCCGATCGCGGTGCGGAGTTCGGCTGCCCGCCGCGAGAAGAGCTCAGGCCATGTAGGGTCATAGGCAATCACCCAGACGGGATCACCTGCCCGCATGCTCTGTCTGATTTCACCCATGATATCCACTTATATTGGTCGAAGAATGAGCGTCATTTTATTTTCAGTGCTCCAGGTTCAGCCACCGCACTTCGTCCGGTGTTAGCTGAATCTCCAGAGCCGCCATGGATGCGGTCAGTTGATCAACCGATCGTGGACCGATGATCGCAAAGGTTGGAAACGGTTGGCACAGCACATAGGCGAGTGCGATCGTGTTCGCCGTTACGCCTCGTTCCCGGCCCAACGCCCCGGCACGATCAAGCCGGGTGAAATTCTCCGCGCTATACCAGACCCGGGCCATCTTTTCGTTCGAGCGGTCGTTCGGACTGTAGCGCCCACTGAAGAATCCTTGCGCCTGGGACGACCACGCCAACAGCGGGAATTGGCGCTGAACATACCAGTCCCGGTCGGCGGTGGAGACTGCGAGGCAGCCGGGGAATAGGAACTCGTTCACCGCAGCCAGGCTAAATTGTGGACTGCTTGCCACAAACGGCGCCATGTTGTGTTCCAACGCATAGTTATTGACAGCGTCGATGCGCTCCGGTGTCCAATTTGAGCCCCCGAACGCGCGGATACGGCCGGCGCGCTGATGCTCGTTGAGGCATGTTACGATCTCGCCTACTGGGACGGCAGGATCGTCTCGGTGCAGCAAGTACAGGTCAATGTAGGCGGTCCGCAGGCGCTCCAGACTCTCCTCCAGGTCCATGGCAATGGAAAGGGGATTGATCCGGGCCTGCCAGTGCTCGTCGGGATGCGCTCCCTTGCCGATCAAGAGCACGCGCCGGCGGTTGTCCCGCAGGCCCAGCCAAGCCCCGAGTGCCCGCTCCGCATCGCCGTTTCCATAGATATGCGCCGTGTCGAACGCATTGCCTCCAAATGCAAGGAACTGGTCGAAGGCGGCATGCCTCAATGCCACGTCGCCATTCATGCTGAGGCCGGCACCCATAACGAGGCGCGACATCGGTAAGGTCAACCCGGCTATCTGCTCGTAGTTCATATCAGCGATCTTAGTCATTGATACCGTGCCAGCGTTCGAGATGTTCAGCGTGGCTGCGCAGGTAGGCGCCGGGATTGAACAGGGTGTCGTAGTACTCCAGATCGAGGTGATGCACCTGTAAATACATGTTGATGAACAGCGAGGGAACGGTGGCGGGGAACTTGCCGTAGGTATCGAAGCAGTATTGGGCTTGGAGGGCCACGAGCTGCCGGAAGTGCTCGTCATGCACCTGGGCCGAACCGCGCACCCTGGCGGAATCCTTCCAGGGACCCGGCGTGTCGGGGTGGAACGGGCCGCCGGGGCCGAACTTACGTTCGCAGAAGCGGTCAACCGCGGCGCGCATGGTCGGATAGTGGGGCGGGCAGTATGCCTCGAATACTCCATCCAGCCCGGTCGGGTTCGGCAGCGCCCAGCGCGGGTCGGTGTCATAGCGAAAGCCCAGGCCCGGCACTTCGGGATCGCCGCTTGCCCCCAACATGCTGAGGCGGTCGATGCCGTTGAACATCCAACCTCCCAGACCCATCGCCTGCAACATCAGCATGCCCGCGTAGGCGGCCGTGGCCAACTCCGCCGTATCCTCGGTCAATGAATACTGGTCGAGGAAGGTGAGGGGCAGCGGATTGTCAATATCCACGATGTCGGCGAACGCCTCGATCCCCGGAATGCGATTCCGGCTCACGTCGTCGTAAATGCAGTAGCCGTTCTGAGCAAAGAAACAGAGGTTGGCAATCGCATGCTGGGCCACGTCGCCCACCGGGATTACCAGTAACGAGCCGGGCCGGTTCGCCACCCAGGTGTTATGGCCCTCCATGTAGGGTTCGCGGGGCGGCAAATAGACCCTTTGGTCGGAGAGCTTGCGGATTTGCGGCGCGTGCGCCTTGATCAGATCGACCACGGACAACTTGCCTTCCGCGTCGCGTTCCCCCATGGCCGGCAGATCCCGCGTCGGGAAGAAATAAGTGCCGGTATCGTCGGTAAAGAACAACTCGGCGGTATGGAAACCGGCCGCCGAGGGGTTCGTACGTCCACCCGCTGCACCCGGATAGTTGGCGATATGCGGCGCATAGCGCTCGTGTCGGGTAATGGAATGGTGCCAGCCTGTGTTGCCGCTCATCGCGGTGAGCACAATCAACCGCTCAAGCTCGGTCACGGGGATTGGTTCGTGCCGGGAAGTATAGGCCAGGGGACCATCGGGAATACTTGCCCCACGGAAGAATCGGCGTGACCGGCGCCCAAATAAGGCATCCACGAAGGGGAAGGAGAGCAGATGCTCCATCGCTTCCTCTTCGCGCCGTCGTTGCTCTTCCTGCTCCGTGCTCGGCGTCGGGATCTCATTATGGTTCATGATCATTCGCTCTTTCATACATTTGAAATGCGCGTCCCCCTACCCGTTGTCGCGCTCGTCCTCGGTTGCATCGTCGATCAGCCTGCCGATCTCTGCCTGAACCGCCTGCAAATCTTTTTCGACATACGGCAGATGGCCCACGCCGTTCTGATGCACGTGGCGGGTCTGCTCGGTGCCCACGCCGGCCAGAAAGGCCTGGGTATTCGGCAGCTTCGCATAGGGGTCACGGTCGCCCGTTATCACCAGCACCCGGCCGCCGATCGCCGACAAGTCGGGCTTGGCCGCTCGCGCGCCGACTCCCAGATATGGTCCCACTGGATAGGCATAGGCGGTGCCGAAGTGCGCCTGATGCCAGGCGGTGACGGCCGGCGAGGCGGAAGGGATGAACAGTTCAGGCCACTCTTCCTCGGTGGTATAGGCGTACCCGGCCGGTTCCTGGCGCATCGCGTCGAGCATGGCGTCGAATGATTCGTCTATCGGCTCGTCGCCGAGCCGATAGACCAGGCCGAGCAACGCCAGGCCGGCGATCCGCTCCGGTACGCGCTCGGCCACATACGGCGCCACCACGGTCCCGAAGCTCTCGCCGACCAGGATCGCTTTTGTTTGCCTCGTGATCTCCCGAACCAAGTCGAGCACGGCCACCGCATCGTCCACCGCGTTCGCCACGCTCACCGATGTGCCGTCGGCCACCCGGCTCGAACGGCCGTGCCCGCGAAAATCGAGGGCGAAGGCGTGCGAACCGTGACGGGCCAGCGCATCGATCAGCGAAGCGCCCTCTACCGGCACATCCCAGCCCGCGCCGTCCATCCCCGCGCCGTGCAGCAGCACGACCGGCAACTTCGCATCGTCGTTTGGGGACCACTTTTCCTTCACGTAGATATCGACTCGCGGGTCAATCCGGAGGTAGGTTTCCCGTACCTTCAGGCCGTCCTCCTGGGTAAGGACGGGACCGATTCGCGACTTATCCGATGCCATGCGCGTTCCTCACTCTTCCTCTTGCTCGTAGCCTACTAATTCCAGGGTGGCCAGGGCCATCACCTCGGCCGCTATCCGCAGGTCGCTCAGGGCGAGCGATTCATCCGCCACATGCGTCTGGCGAATCTCTCCCGGTCCATAGAGAACGCACTCTGTGATCCCCGCCTTATTCACCACGAAGCGCTGGTCATCGGTGCCGGGACTGCATACCTGCCCCGGCTCGCGGCCCAGGACGGCCCGAATGGCCTCGGCGAATACGCCGCCCACCCGCGTTTGGGTGCCGACCCACACCGGATCGGTGGCGTAGTGTTCCTCGTAGCGGTAGTGGAAATCCATATCCTCGGCCGCGAACCGCTCGAAGACGGCAAGCATCTCCGCGCGGGCCCCGGCAACCGTCTCGGTCTCCACCAGCCGCCGGTCGAACGTCGCACGACAGCGACCGGCCACCGTGTTGGTGCTGGTGCCGCCCGCGATGGTCCCAATGGTAATGCTGGAAGCCGCGGCGCTCTCCGGGATGACATGCAGCGCGGTACGCCGCTCGCGCAGCCTTGGTTTGAGATCGTGCTCGATCGCGGCCAGGGCCAGAGCCATCTTCTCGATGGCGTTAATGCCGCGCTCGGGCATGGCCCCATGGGCCTGCCGCCCTATCGTCTCGAAGGCACCCTGGATCGTACCGCGGTGGCCCAGGCAGACATTATGTACCTCCAGGGGTTCCGTGATCACCACATAATCGACGCGGTCGGGATGCATGATCCCTTGCTCCACCAAATAGCCCATGCCGGCGTTACGGTTCCCGGTACTCTCCTCGTCCGGCACCAGGCTGTGCTCGATCGTGCCGCTCAGGGTAAATCCGGCCCGCCGCAGCGCCTCGACCGCGTAGACCTGGGCGGCGATGCCCCCCTTCATGTCCGACACGCCACGTCCGAAGATGCGTCCGGCTTGGATCATCCCCAGGAAGGGGGCAACAGTCCACCCACTTCCCGCCGGCACGACATCATAGTGGCCGTTGAAATGCAGCACGGGACGCGCGCGCTTTCCACCCAGGCGGGCCGTCACGTTGACCCGCGGCAAGCCTTCACCGTGCGGGGCCAGGGTATCGAGCTGATCGGCCGGAACCGCGTGATACTCTACCGCGTAGCCGAGTTCCGCCAGCCGGCGGCCCGCCACCGCGGCGCAGATCTCGTAGTCACGTCCGGGTGGATTTTCGGTGGGCACGCGGACCAACTCCTGGAGGAATGCGATCATATCGGCCTCGACGGCTTCCAGTCCGGCGCGCACGCGCGCGCGCACCGCGGCGTCGGCCGTATGCTTCGCGCCAAGGGGAGGACGTGCGGTCATCCAGTGCTCCTCTCAAGTCGAAGTTTGGTGATCAATCGCGTGGCCGGATCGTATTCTAGTGCAACGCCAGGCAGCATCGTTTGAAGCAGCTTGGCGTCCTCGCGACCTCAGTCGCCCCGTCCCTGCCATGCGCACGCATTCGCAGGACCCTACCCTTCAAACTATGCCGCCGAATTTCATCCAATGAATCGCCTTTGGTCAACGCGAGGTGGGGTCGAGCAGGTCGCGCAACCCATCGCCCAGCAGATTGAGCCCGACCACGACGATCATGATCGCGGCCCCCGGAAACACGGCCATCCACCAGGCCGACTGC
>JAICHN010000369.1 GCA_025924845.1 Chloroflexota bacterium
CCCGTTCCCCTCCGCCGTTTTTGGTCGCCTCAAAAAAAACCACCCTTCGCGTGGGGGCCGTGCCCCCCCCCCCACGGCCCCCAACGCTATGACTTGTTGTACTAAGAGCTTCAGGCCGCGGATGCCTCCTCGGCGGGGCCGTCCATAGCCCGCGTAACCGGGCGGCCGGGGAACCACGACCGTTCGCCGATCAGCACGACCAGAGCCGGCACGAGCACTGTGCGCAGGATGAAGGTATCGAAGATAACCCCGAACGCCACCGCGAATCCCAACTCGCGGAGTCCCGTGACGCCGGCCAGCATGAGCGTGCCGAAGGAGCCGGCGAGGACCAGCCCGCAGGTGGTGATGATGCCGCCCGTCCGTTCTACCGCTCGGCTCACCGCTGATTGGTAGTCACCATCCCGGCCGACCTCCTCGCGAATGCGGCTGATCAGCAGAATGTTATAGTCCGTGGCCAGCCCAATCAACATGGTCAGGATGAGGAACGGTACCCAGAATACCAAGCCGCTCTGCCCGAACCCATCCTGAAAGACCAACGTGGTGGCGCCTACCGTGGCCCCCAGGCTCAGCACCACCGTGACCAGAAGGTATATCGGCGCCACCAGTGCCCGCACCAGCAAGGCCAACACGACGAAGATGCCGCCCAGGACGAACAACGCGATATGTTTTAGATCGCTGTTGATTACGTCGTGAATGTCGATCACGTTGACCGAGGCGCCGCCCGTATGCACTTCCGCCTGAGGGAAGGCCCGTTCAGCCAGCGATTGCACATGCTTCATCACGTTTTGGGCCTGGCTGCCGTAGGGATCGGCGGTCGTGGTCAGGGTATATTGGGCCACCGTGCCCAAGGCGCTCAGATTGCGGGCCAATGCGGCGCGAATCGCTGGGCTGCTCGCGAACTCGGCATAGGGGATCGGCGTGCCGGCGGGCCGAGTAGGGCCTTGCACGCTGCTGATCCCAGATAGCGCCGCCAGGCGAGCATCCAGGGCGTCGAGCCGGTCGAGGCCACTCGTGGTGCGTAGGCTTTGATTGGCCTGAATGACCAACGTGCCCGGCAGCACGTTGCCTGCTCCGTAATGCGCTTCCATCGTATCGAAGCCGCCATGCGCCTCCACGGTCTTGCTCAGGTCGCTCAGGAAATTGAAGCTCTGCCCCGTTTTCAGCACGGCCAGATTCAGGGGCAGCGCCACCACCAGCACCCCTACCACGGCAAGGATCGGCCGCGCGGTCACCCGGCGCCCTACCGCCCCCCAGAAGGTCGAGGGCCGAGCGGCCTCGATGCGGGCGGGCCAGAAGGCGCGCGTGCCCAGCAGGCGCAGAATGGCCGGCGTGAGGGTAAGGGCGGCCAACAGGGTAATCGCCACGCCCACCGCCACGGCGGGGCCGGTCGTATTGAACAGACCGAAGTCGGCGAATGCCATGCCGCCCAGCCCGACGATCACCGCCGCGCCGCTGGAGGCTATCGCTTCGCCGACATGCGCCATGGTTTCCTCAATCGCCTCGGCGGGCGACCGTCCCGCCCGTAGCTCCTCCTTATAACGGCTGGCCAGGAAGAGGCAGTAGTCGGTCCCCGCGCCGGCCAGGAGCACAATGAGAAAGATCGGCGTATTGGAGGAGACGGTGAGCCAGTGCTTGCCGAGAAACGCCACTACGCCGTTGCTGACCATGATCGCCACCCCCAGGGTAGCGAAGGGCACGATCAGCAGGGTCACGGAGCGGAATACGGCGAGGAGGATGACCAGGACCAGGATCACGGTGGCAATGGTTGTGATCGCCGTGCTCTTGTTGATCTCACTCTGATAGTCGGCGTTAATCGCCACGTCGCCTGTCACCTGCGCCGTGATACCGGGATACGGGTGATCGGCAATGTAGGCGCGAAGATTCGTCACCGAGTCACCCGGCGTGGCACTCGAATCAGGTTGCTGCCAACCAAGCTCGATCAGCGTGGCCTTACCGTCCCGACTATCCAGGGCACTTCTTAGTGGGGGAGTCAGCGTATCGGATGCCACGGTAAACGGGGCCGGGTGCAGTCGGTGTGCGGCGAAGGTAGAGTAGTCGGCCACTGCTTGCAGGCGGGCCGGGTTTGGACCAGTGAGCACGACCACGGCCGAAGCCTGAGTATAACTGTTTGGGAACGCCTGGTGAAGGATTGCTTGGGCCTGCTGCGAGTTGGCGTATTTCGGCAAGTAGGTTGCTTGACTGGAGTTGACGACGTCTCCGAGTTTGGGGGCCAGGGCAAGGACGGCGACCAGAATTACCACCCATGCGCCAACCAGGAGGAGTGGGCTGCGCGCGGCAAGTCTTCCAAGGCGACGGAACATTGATCTCTCCAGGAAACGTGGTATACTCTCCAAGGTGAGCAATTGCTCACTTTCCCAGAATATGAGCTTTTGCTCATGTTGTCAACTAGGTAAAATACATGTCCACCGCGTCCATGCGCCGAGTGCCGCGCCAGGCCCGGTCGCAACAGAAGATTGAGGCAATCCTTGATGCGGCGGAGGCCGTGCTCGCCGCCGGCGATCCCTCGGCCTTCACCACCAACGCGATCGCCGCTCGGGCCGGAATTTCCATAGGGACGCTCTACCAATTCTTTCCCCACAAGGAGGCGATTATCGCCGCCCTGGTGAAGCGTTTGCACCACGACATGCAGGTCTGCCGCGACACCCTGTTCGTGCCGGAGGCCGCCTCGCTGCCGGTAGGAGAATGGCTGGATCGCGTCGTGGACCAGCTCGTGCACACCAACGCCGCCAATCCCAGCTTCAAGAGCATTGTGTGTGACCCCGCCTTCTCACCCGAAATGGCCGAGGCCGAGGTCCAACTGCAGCAGGATATTCTGGACGGCGTCACACGGGTCTGCGCCGCCTGGCGTCCCGATCTGCCGATCGAGCAGTGTCGCGTCTACGCCGCGATGGGCGTGTCCGTGGTCAAAGCGGTGCTCCCTGTCGCCGCCGCCTCTCCCGATCCTGCGTTCGCGCTCGGCGAATTGAAGAGGCTGTTGCGGAGTTATTTCGAACCGATCTTCGGGACAAATCGGGCAGAGTAACGTTTGAGGCGTCCGGTGCGCCGCCCTTTACCCTGCCCGATTGAGTGCGTACGTATTCCGGTACACTAGGCTCATGTTTTAGATCCGCGCCCCGGTGCGTGTACTACAATCGGAAAGGCCGTCGTCCCCATGGGATCTACTATAGCCCAGAAAGTGCTGGCCCGCGCCTCGGGCCGCGATCACGTTGAGCCCGGCGAAATCGTCTGGGCCGCCGTCGACCTCGCCCTGATGAGCGATACGAGCGGGCCGCGGCGGATCGCGGCGGGCCTGGAGCGTCTGGGCGGTAAGCCGTGGGATCCCGAGAAGGTATGCGTGATCGCCGACCACTTCGTACCGGCGAGCGACGACACCGAGGCGGCGATTCAGGTGGTGACGCGTAACTGGTCCCATGCCAAGGGCATTCGTAAGTTCCACTTCTTCGAGGGGATCATGCACATCGTCAGCATCGAGCGCGGCTACATCTGGCCCGGCATGTTGATGGTGGGCGCTGATTCACACAGCGTCACGGCGGGCGGCATGGGCTGTATGGCGGTCCCCGTGGGCTCAACCGAGATTCTGGGCGTGGTGGCCACCGGAGAGATCTGGCTGCGCGTCCCCGAGACCATCGAGGTGCGCTGGACGGGCGCCCTGTCGCGCGGTGTGATGGCCAAGGATATGATGCTGGCTACCCTCAAGCGGATGCGCTGTGACGGGGCGACCTACAAGTCCATCGAATACACCGGTCCGGGGGTGCGCGCCCTGCCCATTGATGAGCGCCTGGTGCTCAGCAACATGACCATCGAGCTTGGCGGAAAGGCCGGGATCGTCGCGGCGGACGACATGGTCTGCGAGTACCTCGCCGCACGCGGCGTGGCGGCGCCGACTCCGGTCCTCTCCGATCCCGATGCCGTCTATAGCGACCTCCTGGTGGACGATGCCTCGGCCCTGGTTCCTCAAGTGGCGTTTCCCCACTCGCCCGATAACGGCCGGGATATCGATCAGGCCGTGGGCCAACCGCTGGACATTGCCTACATCGGCGCCTGTACGGGCGCCAAGTATCATGATCTTGCCCTGGCCGCCGAGGTGTTGCGTGGGCGCCGCGTCCACCCCGATAGCCCGCTCCTGATCGCCCCCGCCTCGCAAGAAGTGTTCGCGCGGGCGGAGCGAGACGGCATCGCCGAAGTCTTCAGGGCGGCGGGCGCCACCTTTACGGCAAGTTCGTGCGGCGCCTGCCTGGGGGTCGGTCCCAATGCGCTCAAGGCAAACATCCGCTGCATCTCCTCCACCAATCGTAACTTCCGCGGCCGTATGGGCAGCAGCGAATCCGAAGTCTACCTCGCCTCGCCCGCCACCGTCGCCGCCTCGGCCATCGAAGGGAAGATCGCCGATCCGCGCGTCTATCTGCAGTAGGCTGATTGCTCCATGTCCGGTTCATATGACCTGCTGAATACTTATCCGTAAGGGGCGCCGAGGACGCGGCGCCCGGAGGATGAGAGGCGAAGGGAGCGGCGCCGATGAATCGAAGGCAACTCCTTAATGCAGTTCTACTCCTGGCTCTCGGCGCCGCCTTGCTCCAGCCCGGAGCGGCGCGCGGCGCCCCACTCCGAGCGCTTGCTCCGGTGACGGCTCAGGCAAGTTGGGTCACCGTCGATCCGCTTCAGCCGAATACCGTGTACGTGGGCGGCACCCTGCTGGAGCGTTCCACGGACGGCGGCGATACCTGGACGGACCTCAGCCAGATCGCTCCCTCGTTCCATGGCGACGGCAACTGCCGGGCCACGCCTGGGACTCTCGTCACCACGTCTAATAGTCACGATCTGTATTACCTGCCGGCCACCACCTGGCCGCCCTGCTACCGGGACCAGATGCAGAGCCTTTACCGTTCCGCCAACCAGGGCCTCACCTGGCGCTTGCTTGACCGGGCGAACTTCGTGAGCCTTGCCCAACCAATAAGCTCCACCAGAATTTACGATGTGCTCGGCACGCATCAATCCTACCTCGATCCTCCGAGCTGCTCCGCCGTCCGCACCCTTACCGCCGGTGGGACCTGGCGCGCGGGCAGCGATCCGATCCGCACCCTTCCCCCAACCGCGCTCTACGAATGCCCCTATGACCTGGTCGGCGATCCGGCTCATCCTCGCACGCTCTACGCCAACCTTCAGCAGGTGGTGCGCAGCG
>JAICHN010000370.1 GCA_025924845.1 Chloroflexota bacterium
ACATACGGCTCGTCGCCGACCACCCAGACATCATGGCCGGCCGGCATGGCGAAGGCATCCCCCGCCCCCAACTCCCGCTCGGTACCGTCCGCCATTCGGACCCCGATCCGTCCCGAAACCACATAGCCGGTGTGGGGGATCTCGCACAGATCGGTGCCGACGGTCGGCTTGACGTGCTCCGACCAGCGAAAGCCCGGCTGGAAGGTGACGCGATTCGCCGTGGTATCGCCCAGATGGACGACCTCGACGCGAGCGACGCCGGCTACCGGGAATGACTGGTCGGGCACGTCGAAGCTTTTCGCCTGAAGCCGCGTAGTCTTGGTGGTCATTGCTTGGTCCTCCTCCTCATCGCATTGGACGTGGGCCTCATTCAGCCCACCAGCGCAATCCTACTCCAGGCTGGGCGGCATGCCGTCTCCCCAAGGGGATAGGCCGGCGGGACTGGGGGGATAGTGCGGATCGGGGGAGGGGGAGAGGCGTGGGGAAATCCCGGCAAGCGGATCCTCCGGAGAGCGGGGAGATCTACTCTGCCTGGGGCGCCGCGGCCAGTCCCTGCTCGACCGCCCAGGCAGCGACCTGCGCGCGGGAGGTGAACCCCAGGCTCCGGAGAATATGCTTGACGTGCAGCCGCGCCGTCCCCTCGGTGATAAAGAGCGTGGCGCCGATCTGGCGATTGGTCAGCCCCTGGGCGACTAATACCACGACCTCTCGCTCTCGTGGGGTGAGATCGAATCCAGCCGTATTGCCGGGCAGGCAGCCCGCGGGCTGCTCGGTCAGGACATCGGCAATCACCCGTTCCAACGGAATGATCCGCCCTGCCGTCCACGCCGCCGCCCACGCCGCCTCGTCCACCTGGGACCTGACCAGGACAAGGGTTCGGTCATAGTCGGCCGCATTGGCCGGCCACAGGTCGGTGCCGGTCGCTTCACGGAGCGCCTCCGCCGCCCCCAAGAATTGTACCGCCCTGGTCGGCTGTTTCATGGCCCCCAGCACTCCGGCCATGCCGCTCAGACAATCCGCGATCCCGCGCTGGTCCCCCTGATCGCGAAACAAGGCCAGGCTCTCTCGAAAGAGCCGTAGTGCCCGTCGCATATCACCCCCGCGTAGAGCGAGATAGCCGAGATTGTGTAGCAGGCTCGGCACGCTTCCGGTCAGGCCCTGTCCGCGCAGCAGGGTCAGGGCTTCCTCATAGTGTTTGGTAGCGCCTGCCGCGTCATCCCGGCTCCGAGCCAGGTCTCCCAGCATGTTAAGCATTTGCGCCATGCCCCAGTGGTCGTCCAGCTTCCGCCACCGTGTCAACGCCTCCTGGAGCCGCGCCTGCCCCTGGCCCGTGGGGTCACGGTCCCTGATCAGCGCAAAGACGTCCAGGGCCCCCACCGCCAGGGCGGCTCCCCACGCGTCACCCACCTCCTCGAAAAGGCGCAAACTCTCGGCTGCTGTTTCACTCGCCCGTGGATGATCCATTACCAACGGGAGCGATTGGAGGTTGTAGGCAAGCCCACGCTTGTCGCCAAGCGCACGAAAGAGGGCGGCACTCTCCTCGACGCTCACCCGCGCCATGGTGGTCCGACCCAGGAGCCAGGCCAGCTCACCGGCCGCGTACAGCGCCTTCGCCCGAACGGGCGGGGATGCCCCCCCACTCTTGGTCAGCGCGGCTTCCACCCAATCCAGGCCCTCGCTGATCTCACCGCGAAAGTTCCAGAACCAGAACAGCGCCCCAGCCATGCGTAAGCCCACTTCACGATCACCTATCTCGACCGCACGTCGGCTCCAGCTCAGGGCGGTACGCAGGTTGTCCTGCTCCAACACCAGGCGCTCGATCCAGGGCCCACGCCGCCCACTTCTTAGCTTTGGCTCAGCCGTCTCGGCCAGTTCCAGAAAATAGTGGGCGTGACGCCGCTGCACGCCGTCCGACTCTCCGCACGCCGCGAGGTGTGTCCAAGCGTACTGCCGCACCGGAAAGAGCAGACGGTAACGCGCTTCCCCGCCCTGGACCCGTACCTCGACGAGCGACTTCTCGACTAGCGCTCCAAGCAAGATCAGCAGGTCGGCGCGATCGGCTTGCTCATCGGCGCAGACGGTCTCCGCCGCCTCCATACTGAAACCCCCGACGAAGACGGACAGTCGGCGAAAAAGCGCCTGCTCGGTGTCGCTTAAGAGGGCGTGGCTCCAGTCCAGAGTCGCGCGCAACGTCTCCTGCCGGGGATGCGTTCTGCTGCCGCCCCTGAGAAGGCGCAGGGCGTCATCGAGCCGGGAAGCAATCTGCTCGGGAGCCAAGACGCCCAGCTGTGCCGCCGCCAACTCGATCCCAAGTGGGATGCCCTCCAGGTCACGGCAGATCGCGGCTACGGCAGGCCCATTGCCGGGAGTGAGCGAAAAACCGGGCACCAGCGCGCGCGCTCGGTCGAGGAATAGGGCTACCGCCTCGACCTGGGCCAGAGACTCCAGTGACGGAAGCGGCCCAGGCCCGGGAAAGGCCAGGGAGGGTACTCGCCAGGTGGTTTCGCCCTGGATGCGCAGAGGCTCGCGGCTCGTGGCTAAAATGCGCAGATGGGGACAGGCGGCCAACAACGTCTCAGCCAGCCGAGCACAGGATCCGATCAGGTGCTCGCAGTTGTCCAACACCAACAGAACGCGGCGGGCGGCCAGCGCGGTGACCAGAGTTGCCGAGAGTGGCCTGCCTGCCGACCCGCGCACCCCGAGGGCAGTGGAGACGGCGCGGAGGAGCAGGGCGGAGTCGGCGAGCGGCGCGAGTGGTACATGCCAAACACCGTCCGGGAAGTTTGGCATCACCTCACCGGCCGCCCGCAGGGCCAGACGCGTCTTGCCGCAACCGCCCGCGCCGGTCAGGGTGAGCAGCCGAGTTCGAGTGAGGAGGCGCTGTATCTCGCTGAGGTCACCCGCACGGCCGATGAAGCTTGCGACCTCGCTGGGCAGGTTGTGGCGAGGCGGCATCGCTTAGCCGACCGGAGTTGTGGCGGGCATGGCATGCTCCCGAGCAGCGTAACACACTACCATCCCAGTGTAGTGCAATGGACATGAGCCGGATCAGTCGGATCGTTCTGATCCGTCCGAGCGGTCGGCGCACGTGCGGTATTGATCCGGATCACAATCTCGAACTGCTGTTGAATTCGCCGGGGAAGCGGTAGCATGGGGTCATACGAGAAGGAGACTTGATCGTGTGCCGCCGGCTGCTTCCGACCTTAGCGTTGATTCTCTTGTTGATCGCCGCGGGCGTGCCCAGCGGTGCCGGCATACGCGTCCATGCCTCGCTTGCCGCCGGCGGGCGAGCGGCGGTGCTCGGTACCCTCGTCCCGGTCAAAGTCCAGGTACCCTCTAACCTGCGGAACGAGCCCTTCAACGTGGCGCAAACCTTGAATGTCCCCAAGGGCGCCCGCATCTCCGTCTATGCCCGTGTGCCGGACGCCCGCTTTATGGCGGTGACGCCGGACGGCAAACTGCTGGTCTCCGATCCTGCCGATGGTAAGATCGTTCTGCTCCGACCCAATCGATCCGGAGTCCCCTCCATTACCGACTTTGCTACCGGGCTAAATCGGCCGCAAGCCATGGTCTTCCGCGCCATTGACGGCGTCACCTACCTATACGTTGGCGAGATCAATGAGATTGACCGCGCCAAATGGCGCAAGGGTGACCTGACCATGGAGAACCGGCAAGTGATCATCCCGAACCTGCCCTTTGGTCCTACCGCCGACGGCGATACGCATCCCACCAAGGACCTGGCCTTTGGACCGGATAATAAGCTTTACGTCAGTATCGGTTCCCGTTGCAACGCTTGCACCGGTGATAGGACATCCACGCCGCGGCGTGGCGCCATCTATCAGTACAACGCGGACGGCAGCGGCGGCAAGCTGTTCGCCGTAGGCTTACGCAACGCCGAGGGCATGGCCTTCGTGCCGGGAACCAACACGCTCTGGGCCGACGTCAACAACCGGGACAATATTGCCTATCCGTTCAAGGACTCGAGCGGCCGGTATGGCAAGGTACTTCAGTCATATGTCGATAATCATCCGCCCGATGAGTTCACCTCGATCAAGCAGGGGGGCGATTACGGCTGGCCCTATTGCAATCCCAATCCCGACACCGCGTCAGGCTTGAACAACATGCCCTTCGATCCGGACTACCAATTTAACCAGACGGGCGGCTACAACCCCCACGGCAGCGTGGTCGATTGCACGACCAAGAACAGGATAGTTAAAGGGATTCAGGCACACTCGGCGCCCTTGGGACTGACCTTCCTCCAGGGCACCAAAGTCCCCAGTCGGCCGCGGGCAGGCGCGGTGATCGCCCTGCACGGCTCCTGGAACCGCGCCATGCGAACCGGTTACAAGGTAGTCTACTTCCCGTGGCTGAAAGATAGCGGCGCCGGTCATCCGGGGGCACAGGAGGATCTGGTGACCGGGTGGTTGACCGCCAATGGACAGAGCGTGTGGGATCGGCCGGTCGATACGGTGGTGGATCCGCAAGGCAATTTATTCATCTCGGCCGACGCGGCGGGTACGATATATAAACTGACCTTCCCGGCCTGAAGGATAGGAGTGCCGGCATGTGGCCTTACCGCAGTGATGTGATCGGTAGTCTGCTTCGTCCGCCATACCTGAAGGAGGCACGTGCCAGGTTCGAAGCCGGAGCGATAGCCGCCGCGGCGTTCAAGCAGATCGAGGACCGTGCCGTGAACGAGGCGATCGCCCTGCAGGAGGAGGCGGGACTCGATGTCGTCACCGATGGCGAGATGCGCCGCTATGCCTTTTACGGTCACTTCATCGACGCCGTGGAAGGGTTCGACAAGTTCGGGGGCTGGGCCATCCCTTTCCACGACGAGCAGGGCCGCGAGGTGATCCACAAACGTCCGGTCGTCGTTTCCAGGCTGCGCCCCCGGCGGCACCTGTGCGCCGAGGAGTTCAGCTATCTGCGCGCCCGCACCAACCGACCCACCAAGGTGACCCTGATTAACGCACAGCAAGCAGCCGCCTATTATGATGCCGAACGCTCGCGGGATGCCTACCCCAGTATCGACGCCTATCTGGCCGATGTGGTGGATATCCTGCGCGCCGAGGTGGAGGAGTTGATCCGCCTCGGTTGCACCTACATTCAGATGGACGCTCCTCAGTATGCCGGCCTGCTCGACCCCGCCATCCGCGAGGGGTACAAACGGCGCGGCAACGACCCTGATC
>JAICHN010000371.1 GCA_025924845.1 Chloroflexota bacterium
AATTACTATTACAGGAATCAGTATATCAGAAAATACTAATTATCTGACGCTGCCTGGGCGCTGCCGCTGGTCTTTTCACCCGCAGGCGAAGCTAGAGCGCACCCTGCTCGCGAACTTCGCGCTCCTGATGACGGAGTTTGGTCGTGACTTCTACATCCGCCCCAGGCTCTTGATGAACCGGCTAATCTCGCTGTGCCCGATCTTCAGGTGCAGGCATCGATAGACCTCATCCGCGATAGTGATGGTGAGCTTGCGTGGCATCGGCAGCCTCCGGGCGGTGCATAACATGTATATACGTGTTATAGCGGAGTCAGTCCATTGCCGACATGCCGGCGTAGGAGAAAATGCCGGTATCATAGCATCTCAGCGATTCTGAGCCGGCGGGAGCCCGGGGAACATTTGCAGCATGAAGAGGTGGGCCGCGGAGCCATGAACGACGAGAGTAGCTACGTTGTACCATTTCAGGTGAGAACGGCGATCAAAGCGAGTCCCCGTCCCCGCGTCATGTCCACTACCATTGTCTCAATCTATGACGGCGATCAGTTTTTAGGCTCCTACGAACACCTCTTCCCGGCATACGGTGAGTCCACCTTCTGCCCGTTCCAGCACGATGACCGCTGGTATGCGCTGTACTCCGCCGACTACACCGCGACTCGCGTGATGTCCCTGCCGGAGTGCCGCGATATCGGCGGTGAAGAGCCGTGCCCCTCAGGATTCTGCCCCATCGAGTACTATGTTCCCCGCTATCGCGTCAAGTCCTGGGAACAGCCGACAACCGGCAAGACAGCCAAGGTGTACGTCTTTGATAATAATGACCGGTTCCGACCGTCGCGGGACACTCCGGATAACACGGTGTATCACTATGGACCGTGGCAATTCTTGGCTACCGGATTCGTCGCCGGATGTCAGTGGGGTGATGACGCGTCGTGGAAGGTCGAAATGCTCGACCTCTCACGTGTTGCCGACGGTGTCATCACACGCACAGCCCGCTTCGGACACTTTGAACTCCCTCATAGAGGGTCGTTGTGGGATGCGCTCGATTTCTTTTACTGGACGCCGGACGACCCAGTCCTAACGATCGTTCGTCAGGAACAACGCAATTTGGCGACTGGAGCGGTGATTGATCCCTACGATCGGTAGGACATTGACCAGAAGTAGCAACGTCGCCACATAGTGCATTCCTTATGGAGGCGCCCACTGCAGGCATCGGCTGTCACGTTCAGCCGTCTCCGGCGGGCTGCCCTGCGCCCTACCGGCCCGAAGGGGCGTGTCCGCGGTTGGACTTCTCGTGGCGCGACGCGCTCCCTTCACGCTCGTCACGGCGTGCGAGATGCTCACAGCCGAGGTTTGAGCCAGATCCGCAGGACGGTATCCGGTTGCCGCTCACGGAAGGCGTCACCCCGGGCTGCTTGCCTGAGCAGGTGCGACAGATCTTGCTGGAACTGGGGCAACCGATCGCCGAAGAGATGCGGGGCCGAATCAGACCGAGATAAGACCCACGCGATGACATCCTCAACGGTACGGACCACGGACTCACCGCCCGGTAGTCGCACGGCTCGTTCCTTGCCGAAGCCGACTGACTCGATGACCGTGGCTTCGTCGCCAGGGGTGCCTCTCGGGAGAAATCCCTGGCCGGCGCGACGGACCTCGCCAAGGTAGCTCCGTATCAGACGCGTGATGCGGTCATAGGGTGGCGACGTGCCGGAGTCAACATGCACTTCGCGGCTGGGTTCCTGATTGACATGGAGGAAGGCACCTCCGGTCTCCAGCATATCGAAGACGGCAGCAGCTACCTGGCTTCGCCGCACCCAGTGGAATGATTGCCCGAACGCGGCGACGCGAAAAGTGCCGAGGTCGGCAGGTAGTTCCTCTGCACGCAAACAGACCCATGTGGCGGTTGATACCCCTAGAGCTGTCGCATGAGCCGCGGCTTCCTCCAGCATCGCATGGTCCGGGTCAAGGCCGACGACGGCATCAAAGAATTGTGCCAATGCCAGGGCCACTTGGCCCGGGCCGCAGCCCACATCCAACAGCCGCCCGTGACCGTCGAGCGCCAGCGCATCTCTAACCGCCGCGGACATACCAGGCGCATAGGGCAAACGACCCCGACTGTAGTGCGTTGCCGTCCCCGCGAAGAGCGTCGGATCCCATTCCCACATCGAGCCGGGTCTCCTTGCTACGATTCGCTGCATTTCACTGCTATCTACTCTTGAAAGGATACTCCGCCCGATCCAGCCGGCGTTTCGTGAGGCGGGACCGCCTCAATGACAATGCGCGTTCCCTCCAGACTGAGCGCGGCGCGATCGGTGATGCCCGCGCCGCGCAGATAGTCCTGGGGGATTTGCAGGCGGCCGGCGCGATCCACCACCGCATACTCGTGCTGCTTCCCCTCCGGTGCTTCGCCCGTGGCTCCCGCCGTCTCGATCCGGACGTGCTCCGAACTGGTCCGCCCGTCGCGGATCGCCACCAGCCGATCGGCCACGGCGCCTACCGTGGCATCGTGCGTGACCACGATCACCGTGACGCCGAGTTGGCGACGCGCGGCCTGTAGCACGCGCAGGATTTCCTGGGCGGTCTGGCTGTCCAGTTCCCCGGTCGGTTCGTCGGCCAGGAGGATGCGCGGGCTATTGGCCAGGGCGACGGCGATGGCCACGCGCTGCTGCTCGCCGCCGGAGAGGTCGGCCGGTTTGTGGCGCAAGCGGTCGCCCAGCCCCACCAGACCCAGCAGGTCGGTCGCGCGACGGCGCGCCGCCTTACCGCTCCCGCCCGCGAGGCCGATCGGCTGTTCCACGTTCTGGAGCGCGGTGAGGAACGGCAACAGGTTGCGCCCGGTCTGCTGCCACACGAAGCCCACCGCGTGCCGGCGGTAGCGGGTCATCGCCGCGCCCGAGATTGTCCGCATATCGAAACCTGCTACCCGCACCTTGCCGGCCGAGGGGACGGCGTAGCCGCCCAGGATGGCCAGCAAGGTGCTTTTGCCGCTGCCGCTCTTGCCCACGATGCCCACCATCTCCCCGGCCGCCACGCGCAGGTCAAGCCCCTGCAGGGCGACCACCTCGCGGGCGCCGATCGTGTAAATCTTGACCAGGTTCTCGCAGACGATCAGCGGCTCCGCCTGGTCCAGGTTGGCGGGTTCCGTCACCTGGATCTCCCCATGGCCGGGCGATCCGGCTCTCTGGCGTGCAAGTGACCGTCCTGCAAATCGTAGGTGGCATCGGCCGCATCGCACAGCGCCGGGTCGTGGGTGGCCACGACAAAGGTGACACCCTCGCCGGAGACCATCTCGCGGAGCAGCATAATAATCTCCCGGCCGGTCGTTGTATCCAGTTCACCGGTCGGCTCGTCGGCCAGGATCAGGGGCGGACGGTTGGCCAGGGCGCGGGCCACGGCGACCCGTTCCTGCTCTCCCCCGGACAGCTCGAACGGGCGGTGCTCCAGGCGGTCGCCCAGCCCCACCAACTCCAGCGTTTGGCGCGCTCGGCGCAACCGCTCGCGCGCCCCGACCCCCGCGATGTGCAGGGCAAGCTCTACGTTCTCCAGGGCGGAAAGGGTCGGCAGTAGGGCGAAGGACTGGAAGACGATGCCGATGGTGTGGCGGCGCAAGGCGGTACGTTCGCGCTCGCCCAGTTGCTCGATCGGCCGCCCGGCCAGGCGGATGCTGCCTGAACTCGGCGAATCCAGGCCGCCGAAGAGGTTCAGCAGCGTGGTCTTGCCCGAGCCGGAGCGGCCGGTGATCGCCACGAAGCTGCCGTGCCGCACGATGAGCGTGACATCGCGTACCGCCGTCACCGCCGTGACCCCAGCGCCGTAGACGTGCGAGACATGTAGCGCTTCCAGGATGGGAGGAGTACTATGCATCGCCGAGCCTCAGCACACGCCCCAGCGGTAAGCGGATCACCAGCAGCACGTGGACACTCAGCACCAGCAAGAAGAGAACGAAGAGCGCCAATACAAAGAGGACGACGCTGCTCCAGGGCGTCACCACCAGGAAGGGCGGCAAGGATCGCGTGGCAATGGGCAGGTACGGTAGATAGAGTTGCGTGGTCAACAGGCCGGCCGCGATGCCGCCCAGGATGGCCGCGCCGAGCAGAAATACCTGCTCGTAGAGCAGCAGGGCGCGCATGCCGCCCTCGGATAGGCCGAGCGCGCGTACCACGGCGAACTCGGTCAGCCTCTGCTGCATAGACAAGTAGGAGTACGTGATGAAGCCCAGGAGGGCCAGGGCAACAGCGATCAGGAAACCGACCGAAACCACGCCGTAGATACCCACTTTGAGCGGATCGGTGCCGGCATCGCCGGCAGGGGCGATACCTTCCGAAATGATGAGCGGCCGGAGCCATGCATGGGCCGCGTCAATCAGCCGGGCAACGGCATCGGGATGTGGATCGGCCGCTAACCAGGTCTCATTGGCGGCGCCCGCGTGGCTTGCCCGTTCCAGGTAGGCGAGATTGGTGACCACGAACGGGTACGCTCTCGGATCCAGGGTAGGAAAATAGTATGCGGTGCCGGCGATGAGGACGTTGATGCTCTGCCCCGTAGTGAGTGTTACCCGGAAAGAGTCACCTTTCCGCAGGCCGGTGGCCTGCAGAAAGGTATCGCTGACGATGGCATTTGGCCTCGGCTCAGCGATCAGTGTCAGCAGACGGCCGAGTGACAGATCGGCGAAGTCGGGACGGAACCAGATCACCCGTTGCGCCGTGCTTGGGTCGATGCCCAGTACGTCGATATTCGTACCGTCATCTGTCGCATTGGTGATATCGCCGGTCGACTCAAAGCGCAATGCCGGCATCACGGCGCGGACGCCCGGCAGCGCGCGGTAGTCGGCGAGGGGGAGGATTTTGCCGGTCCCGTGCGTGCGATCCGGAAACTCTCCCAGCCGCACGGTCGCCCCGGCATCATATGCCTGCTGGTCCGCGGCGTTGCGCGTCTCGATCCCGGCTACGGTGGCAGCGAAAATACCGAAGGTCAGGGTAAGCGTACACAGTTGTACCAGCCGCATTGGCTGGCGAGGCGTGCGCGCTATGCTCCGCAGTGCCATGGATGCGGCCGGGGAGGAGACGCGCGCCAACAGGTGCAAGCCCGCGCCGGCCAGCCACGGCAGAACACGGGCGATCAGCAGGGCGATGGCGATGCTGAAGAGCAGCGGCGCCACGGCGACCAGCGGATCCTGGGCCACCGCCGCCGT
>JAICHN010000372.1 GCA_025924845.1 Chloroflexota bacterium
GCCGATCAGGCCACGCAGGGCGTTCACCTCATGGACGAGATTATCCAGCAATACATCGGCATAGACATGGCGGATCTCCGGCGAGGACTCCGGGCCGAGCGCCTCGCGCACCAGCGCCTCCTGGTCGGCAACAAGCGCGGCGAGCGTATCGGCGGGGATATCGGCATGGCGCGTCAGGCGATGGTGGCGCACGTAGGGCGGCAGCGGCGCTTCCAGAGTGGTGATCCGCACCAGGCGCGGATCGCGCAGCCCGGCGACGAGCGGGCGGGCGCGCTCATACGCCGGGTCGAAGCGCTTCATGTTGCCCACCATCAGCACGACACCCGCCTGCGCGGCGGCGGCGATCATCGCATCGGCCTCGCGCAGCGTATAGCACATCGGTTTCTCGACAAAGACATGCCGGCCGGCCTGGGCAGCCGCGATCATGGGCTGGGCATGATGCGCACCCGTGGTGAGGACCATGACGGCGTCCAGGTTCTCGGCCGACAGATCTTGCCATCGCGTGTGACGGCAGGCCACGCCATAGTAGGCGCCGACCGCGTCAAGGGTCGCGGGCGAGAGGTCGCACAGGGCGGCGATCTCGAAGCGGTCGTCCAGTTCGCGCAAATGAGGCAGGTGCATGACCTGCGCGATCAGCCCACAGCCCACGACGCCGACCCGCAGCCTACGCATCAGAGAGTCTCCCTTTCCTCATGGTGTTGGTGTGCTGACGGTCGGCATCACGAGGCGCGCCCTACCGCCCCGCCAAGCCGGTGGTCACAATGCCGCGCATGAAGTAGCGCTGCGCGAAGAAGAACAGCACAATGACCGGCGCGATCATCGCCGCCGAAGCCGCCATCATATAGTTCCATAAGGTCTGCTGGTGGGCCAACTGAAACTGGCCGGGGCCCAGGGCGAGGGTGAAGTTCTGGGGCGAGTTGATGTAGATTAGCGGACCGAGAAAATCGTTCCAGCTGTTGAGTACGTCGAAGATGGCAACCGTGGCCAGGGCCGCTGATGTGCGAACGAGGAAGCAGTCGCGCTTCCCCCATTCGATAAGGGCCGCCCCGCCACACTCACCTCCCCGAACGGAGCTTGAATCGATGGACGCAATAGAATGGTTTCATGCGCCCGACGCGGCCGGAAAGACGCCGGCATGCCTATTCCGTAGCGTGGAGACGGCATCGCCGCCGGTAGCGAGGGGCGAGCGAACGTGCAACACACCTCCTCTCGTCATGTAAGCGCTTAACCTAAGCCTACAATGGCCATATTACGCTGTCAACGGCCGCACCCAACCGCTTTATGACCCTCCTTGACAGGGCAAAGTGAACCAATTACAGTGATGAGGGTAAGCGCTTCCCGCGAAGGATAGACAGGGCACGGATGATCCGGCCGGTGGGGTACGAGTCGCGTCGCATGGCGGTATGCGGCTTGGAGAAACCGCGACTTGAGGACATGAGCGCCGAGCACCGAGCCATGAGGTACGCCGGCGTTACCCATGAGCGGCTTGGAGAGTATGGCGACCCCGACCGGCTGTCCGCGTAATCAAGAGGATGCAGACGAGATCGTCCTCGGAGCGAACTACTTCCCAGGGTCATCTAGAGTACGGCGCGCCGTCGGGAAAACGGATGCGGCCGGCCGGCGCGGTCGCCCATGGGCTGTGCCCACGCGGAGAGGCGATTGAATGAATCCTGCCACGAATCCCTTTTTCGAGCGCAACCTCTCCATGGGTGAATATCTCAAGCGGCGCTATGGGCGGATGGCCCAGGCTTTCGCCTGTGATGCGCGCGATAAGCAGACGTGGCTTCAGTGGTCGGCGCGGGCTCGTCCTGCCCTTTATGAAGCGATGGCGCCGTGGCCACAGCCGTGCCCCCTTGACGCGCTCGTGACCGACCGTGTGGCCTGCGACGGCTATGTGCGGGAGAGAGTGCTCTTTCGCGCTGAGCAAGACATGTGCATCCCGGCCTACCTCCTCATTCCCAGCGCGCCGGCGCCGGCTGGCGGGAATGGCTATCCAGTGATGATCTGCCAGCACGGACATGGACACGGCAAGGACGATGTGGCGGGGATCACGCATGGGACGCTTGACCGCTGGGACACTCGACGTAGCCTGCGCTACGATTATGGCCTGGCGCTGGTCCAACGCGGCTACGTTGTGATGGCAATGGATGCGCGCGGCTTTGGCGAGCGCGCCCTGGGCTATCCCCCTGGGAACGGAGAATACGGCTGTAACACGGTCCAGATCAAAGCCCAACTCCTGGGCCTCAACCTCCTGACTCTCAACGTCTTTGACCTCATGCGCTGCGTGGACTACCTGCACACCCGCCCCGAGGTCGACACCCAGCGACTGGGATGCGCCGGCCTTTCCTACGGGGGGACGCTCACGCTGTTCGCGACCGCGTTGGATGAGCGCATCGGCGCGGCCATCATCAGCGGCTATCTGGGCAGCCTCTGGGAACAAACCTTCGTGCGCGGTGACACCTGTGGCCAGCAAGTTGTCCCCAATCTCCTTGCCTGGGGCGAGCTCGCCGACGTGGCCTGCCTGATCGCGCCGCGTCCACTGCTGATCGAGAGCGGCACGGAAGATGAACTGTTTGACATCGAGGCGGCTCGCCGCGCCTGCGGCCGAGTCGAGCAAGTCTACGCGGCATTGAACGTGCCGGAGAGAATGGCCCACAACGTGTTTGAGGGAGGACACCGCTGGGATGGCACACACACCGAGGCGTGGTTGGAGCGCCGGCTCTAGGGATGAAGCCGGGCGACATGCAGGTGCGGCGCGGGTCATCCGCGTAGGTCAGGAAAATGACATGGCCGATAAGAGCGTGACGATAGACGACGTGGCGCGGCGCGCCGGCCTATCGGTGGCCACGGTATCGCGCGTGATGCATGATAGCCCCCGCGTCAGTCCGGAGGCCCGGCAACGGGTGCGCGACGCGGTAAAGGTGCTCGGTTACACGCCGAACGCATTGGCGCGGGGCCTGGCGATGAACAGTACATCGCATACGATCGGCGTATTGCTCAGTTCCATCGCCGATCCCTTCTGGGCCGAAGTGGCGCGCGGCATCGAGGACTACGCGCACCACGAGCACTACGCGGTCCTGATTGCCGGCTCCTATGAGGACACCGAGCGCGAGCGCAGCGCTCTGCAGCTCTTTCAGTACAAGCGCGTCGATGGGATCATCGTGGGCGCCTCAAGCGGCGGCCCGGAGCTTCTCCACCAACGGCACACCTTCGGCTTACCGGTCGTCTTCGTGAATAACGAGCATATCGAAGCAAACGACCCGACGAGCGATAGAGCGGATGGGCAGGGCCGACCCGGTGACGGTACGGGGCGCGATAACTCCTACCTGGTAGCGCATGACGACCTGCAAGGGGCGATGCTGGCTGTCACATACCTGCTCGAACTAGGGCACCGGCGCATCGCCTACATCGGCCCGCCGGGCCGAGCCAGTTCCGTGCGCCGCTGTACAGGGTACCAGCGGGCCATGGAACAGGCCGGCATGGCGCCTGATGATGACATGGTTGCCATTGCGGGCGAGGAAGCCAACGGGGGCGAGTTGGGAGCCTTCCGGCTGCTGGCCCGCCGGCCCGCGCCAACCGCGCTGTTCTGTTACGACGACATGACGGCGCTTGGCGCTCTCCGCGCCGTCCGTGCGCTCAATCGACGGGTGCCGCTCGACGTCTCGGTGGTAGGATTCGACGATATCCCATTGGCCGGCTATCTGGACCCGCCGCTCACCACGGTACGCCAGCCGATGTACGAGATGGGCCGTCAGGCAATGCATACGCTGCTCACCCTGCTGCGGGGCCAATCGGCGCCTTCCGCGATAACGATGTCCGGTGAACTGGTGGTACGACGTTCGAGCGCGGCGCCACCGACCGCGGTGCAGGCGTGAAGGAGGCGGCAGGAAAATTGTTCCCGGATCTATTGAGCGGATGAAGTTAATTTCATCCGCTCAATAGATCCTCTTCCCACCTACCTTAGCGGGCAATTGCGCCCGTGAAAGGAAGAATCGGCTTGAGGCCGGCTTCGATTTCGGCCCGGCGCGGCTCGAGGAATGGGGGAAGTGCCAACGACTCACCGAGTTGCTCGACGTTCTCATCGGTGGCGAAGCCGGGGCCGTCCGTGGCAATCTCGAACAACACGCCACCCGGTTCGCGGAAGTAGAGGGAGCGGAAGTAGAAGCGGTCAATGACCGGCGTCACATTCAAGCCCGCCTGGGCCACCCGATCCCGCCAGGCCCGGTGCTCCTCGTCATTGGGAGTGCGGAAGGCCACGTGATGCACGCCGCCGGCCCCCACCATCCGTCCGAAGGGGAGGTCTGGGCGCTCGACCAGGCGCACCTCGGCACCCGGGCCGCCGGGGCCTACCTCGAGGGTCATCGCTTTGTGCCCGTCGGCGGTGTATTCGTCCGCCTTGGTAAAGCCCAGCACCTCGGTGAGCACATGGATGGTCGGCGCGAGATCATGAAGGCTGAGCGTCACCCCCTCCAGGCCGCGGATGCCCCAGGCGACAGGGACGGTGCTCTTCGCCCAAGGCACGCCGGGGGCGACACCTGGTTGTCCGGCGGCCACGGTGTCATCGACTAATTCGAGGCGTTGGCCCTCCGGATCGCTGAACGCCAAGACGGCGCGACCCGCCCGCTCGATGATCCCCTCGTGAGGCACGCCACACGCATCAAGGCGCGCCACCCACTGTTCAAGAGCCGCGCGGCCCGGTACCCGAAACGCGGTGGCCGAGACCATGCCGGCGGCGGGACGGTGCCTGCCCACCTGGGCCCAGTCGAAGAAGGTCATATCAGTGCCGGGGTGCCCCACTTCGTCGGCGTAAAAGAGGTGGTAGGCCGAGACATCGTCCTGGTTGACCGTCTTCTTCACCAGGCGAAGGCCCAGAAGGTCCGTATAAAAGGCCACGTTACGGGAGGGATCGCTCGTCACGGCGGTCACATGATGCAGGCCGGTCAGTTTCATGGTCGTTTCCATTCTTCCCAAGGGAATGTTCAGCGAAGCGGGCGCCCCGGTACCCTTCCAGAATGGTACACACAGGCGTCCATAAGAATAGTTTGGACCTAAACTATCAGCTATGCAAGTAGGTGAGGTGACCTCGTGACAACGCCAAACGGAGACGCGGCGCGACCCGCCGATATCGTGGTCGACCTTGAGGAAGGGTTGATGCGCATCGACTGGCTGGACGGCC
>JAICHN010000373.1 GCA_025924845.1 Chloroflexota bacterium
GAGGGTGAGGTGCCGATCATCCCAGAACGCCTCACAGAAGAAGCAACGATGATCAAGATCTGTCATGTAGAACCGAGACGGCTCCCCGAGCGCGCCGTCATCGCCTTCCGGCACCAAGCGGTCAAAAGTAAGCATTCGTACCTTCCTCCTATGCAGCTATGGGCTTGAGCTATCAATGGGATTGGTTGCCGGAGCTTGAGGCCGGACGACACCAGGCCCTCGGTACAGAATTGGCTGCCTTTGCTGATCACGATCGAGGGCCAGAGGAAGGAATTCCACTGCGCCACCACGGTGAGGACGGTCAGCACCGCGAGGGCGGGCAGCGACACAGGAAGGCATTCAGTATGCCATGGTTGGGGTCGTAAATATACCGCCGGATCAGGATTGTCGCGAAGCCGGGTATCAAGATAGGACTAACGGTGATGGCCCGCATGGGCACGAGGTAACCGCTATGCAGCCTCCCGACCGGCGCCGAGGCATGGCGCCTGCCGGTGCAAACCGCCATCGAGATCGGGGTCGGCTAGGAGTTGCCGCTGCTCTGGAGCATGCGCTTGGCGCCTGCCGCCATGGAGGTCTCCAGCTTCGCGAAGAAGGTGTTCTCATTGCTACAGAGGGCCAGGTCACGCGCGGTTGGGGACTGCGAAGATTGTTACCCCCTCTCTACCCACGTGCCGATGTGAGCCTGCAAAGGACACAGGAATCCATGCCATTCCTATGTCGCAACTGGTAATACCAGGAAAGTAGCGCTAGCGTAGCACGGCTGTTCTGGTGCTGTCAAGAGATCCAGCCGGCGGGATCGGTGCCGCCGGATCCGCCCCGCGTACCGGCGCGATCTATACGAAGGCAGGAAGGGGCGCCTCTTGAACGGGGCCTGCCGTACGCCGTGGATTGGACGCGCCCCCTTGACGCTGCCTATCATGCCCATGTACTATCTGGTCATACCAGCGGCTATGTTGGTTCCTCTCCTCGTGCCGAATGATTACTATGCTGGTGATGGATGGAGGGACAAGATGCGTCTGGATGGCCGGGTAGCAATTGTTACCGGCGGAGGGTTCGGGATCGGGGAGGCCATCAGCCGCCGGCTGGCGGACGAGGGCGCAATCGTCGTGATCGCCGAGTGTAACACACCCGAAGGCGAACGGGTAGCGGCGGCGGTGCGAGCGGGCGGGGGGCAGGCGCGCCACATCCGAACCGACGTATCCGACGTGGCGCAAATCGCGGCATGCATCGAGGAGACGGTGCGCGCCCATGGGCGGCTCGATGTGCTGGTGAACAATGCCGGAGTCAATTTTGTGCGGCCGACCCTGGAGGTCACCGTGGACGATTGGGAGCATGTGCTCGGGGTAGACCTACGAGGAACGTTCTTCTTTTGTCAACATGCATTGCGCCACATGGCCCAACGAGGGGCCGGATCGATCATTAATATCTCTTCGGTACATACGCGCGGGAGCCTCGCCGGCGCGGCCCCCTATGCCGCGGCAAAGGGAGGCGTGAGCGCCATGACCCGCGCTTTGGCCGTGGAATTCGGCCCGCTTGGCATACGGATCAACGCCGTCTGCCCCGGCTTGACCGCCACGGCGATCTGGCACGAGATCCAGGCGGCTGCCGCTGATCCCGAGGCGGCACGCCGGCATTGGTTCGATCATATCCCGCTGGCTCGCGCGCAAGAGCCCCAAGAAGTCGCCAATGCCGTGCTCTTCCTCGCCTCTGACGAGGCCGCCTATATCACCGGTACCGAAATCTTCACGGACGGCGGCATGACGGCGATGTTGACCCAACGTGAACGTTTCACCTCGGCATCCATCGGCGCCTCGCACGGCTCACCATAGCCCCAGGCAGTGATGGAGGTCCAGGCAACAACGCTTCGGGAGGTTTCCCACGGGCTATCGACGATCTTGTGGCCGCTGTTCGCGAATGCGGATGAATTGAGGTGCGCCGGTCGGCCCAGGCGGACACTGAAGTTAGGCGCCAGGTACGGGCGAGGGCGCCGTGGTTGAATTGGGGGACGGATAAGGATTAGCAAAGATATGGTGGCATCACGAGTGGTTTCGGAGACACGGCTCGCCGCTATAGGGGAGGAAATCGCCGATCTGATCCGGCGCGGCGAAGTCAATCCCGGCCAGCGTCTACCTTCCGAACGCGACCTGGCACAGCGCTTCAGAGTTGGCCGCCCTACGATCCGTGAGGCGCTGCGCGGCCTGGAGCGAAGCCGGATCATCGAAATCCGCGACCGTAGCGGCGCCTATGTCAAGCCCTTCCACCCCGACCAGTTGATCCTGGCGGATCTCACCTTGCTGGCTCACTATCTCGACGATACGGACTTGCTCCACGCGGTAGAGGTGCGCCGGATCAATGAGCCGGCCATCGCTGAATTGGCGGCGCGCAGGCGCGAAGCGAGTCACCTCCTGGCCATGACCGAAAACCTGGAGCGTATGCGCCTCGCCGTCGCCCGAGACGAGGACACCGTGGCGGTCGACGCGGAGTTTCATGATCTGGTCGTCAGTGCCGCGGGCAACCCCGTGCTGGCGCGAATGATGAAGTCTATCAGTACCCTGCTCATTCGGAGCCGCGAGATTACCACCCACACTCCGGCGGGGCCGGGCAAGGCGCTCGCCTTCCACCTGGGCATCTACAGAGCGATCGAGGCCGGTGACCCGGACTCGGCGCGGCAGGCCATGAATGTCCATCTCGACGATGTCGAGGTGCTGCTGCGCCGGCAGCTCGAGATCGAGGCCGCTTCGGTTCTTCAGGGTAGTCGGTAGAAGCGTCGCGCGTTCTCGGCCCAGAACTTGCGCTGTGCCCCCGGCGTCAGATGCGCGGTAAGCTGCTCCGCCGTCTCCAGCCAACGGCGATAGGATGCCGCCTGCAGTACGACCGGCCAATCACCGCCGAAGGCGACCCGGTCCTCGCCAAACACATCGAGCACATGGCCGGCGAAAGGTTCGAGGTCTTGGAGCGTCCAGTGCCGGTGATCGGCCTCCGTCACCAGCCCGCTCAGCTTGCACATCACATTGGGAAGCGCGGCCAGCTCGCGGATCCGCTCCCGCCACGGGGTAATCTGATGCAGCGAGATTGCCGGCTTGCCGATGTGGTCCAGAATGAAACTGGTATCTGGACAGCGGCGCACCAATTCGACGGCATTGGCTAGATGTCGGTGGTCGATGCAGAGATCGAACGAGAGTCCATATTCCGGCAGCAGTTGCACGCCCCGCACGAAATCCGGCCGTAGACAGAAATCCAGATCGGGCTCGAATTGGATGATCCGGCGGATCCCCTTGATCAGCGGGCCAAGATCGGTCAGCGCGGCCAGGAACGCCCTCGCCCGCTCCCCATATTCAAGCGGCGCCCAGGGCACGACTCCCTGGATTCGCGAATCCTCCGCTGCCTGGTCCACGACCCAGCGCGCCTCCAGAAACGCATACGGCGTCTCTACCTCGACCTGGAGATAGACCATCGCGGCAATGTCGATGCCGGCGGTATGCTCGGCGTAGTCGGCCAACAGGTACGGCCGGTTCAGCAGATCGTTGCCGTCGAGCCACGACATGCGAAATCGTCGCGGATCCCAGAGATGCAGATGCGTATCGACGATCGGTACAGCTGGCATGCTATGTTTCTCCTTCGGGGAACTGATGTTATACCAGGTAACCTTCGATAGCGCCAAGCTATTGGAGGACGGCGCCCCAGTGGGCCGACGCACCATATGCTCTGGCGGTGCCCATCAAGATCGTGCCCGCGCACGGCCCACTGCATGTGACCGCGACGCCCGCCGCGTCCGCGCCGTCACCGGACGGGGCCGGTACGGTGAGCGTGAGCGATGCTCCTGCTCCCACCTGATAGCTTTGCGCGAAGTAGGAGCCCGCCGATCCCATACCTTGCACACGCATCACCATCAACCCCGATGTAGGGTTAAATAGGTGTACCAGTAAGCCCGCCCTGGATGCGAACCCGGCGCCGCTCAGCGCCGTAGCCCCGGCCACCCCCAACTGCTCGAACCCGGCATGCGCGCCGACGCCCGAGCTGTTTCCTGGGCCGCCTCCCACGTATTGCGCCAGTTCCGCCGCCACCGGCAGCGTGGACTGCACGGCGAGCGCATAGACGCCGGTGCCCACCCCAATCCCCCCATGCGTTCGCGCCAAGGGCACCACCAGCCGCGTGTTGCCGGCCACCGTAACGCGCACCGTCGCCACCTTGGCTCCGAACGCGGTATAGGCGCTGATCGTCACCACGGCCGCGCAGGCGGACACGGCAGGAGTCTTGGTCACGCGGCCTTTCTTAGCCTTTGCTTTCGCGACAGGCTTTGGGCAGCTTGCTGGATTGAGAATGGCCAACTCGGCGTGGTCCCCATTCACGGTAGAGGCATAGGGAATAAATTGCTGGCGCGCCAGTTCGCTGGTTCCCGGTGAAAGATCGATCCCAGCCCCAGCCAACCACCGTGGGTTGGCGGACTGTTCGGCGCGCGGCACGCCCCAAGCTAGGCCGCGTGCCGCCACGATCGGCGCAGTGCTCTGAACCACCACCCCCAGCTCAACGGCGCAGCCGCTCTTTCCCTTCGCGCAAGAGGGCGGACGCACCCGTACAATAATCTGCCCGAACGGCGCGACGGTCATTGTTTGCACGGCGCCGACAAGACCATTCGCGGAGAGTGCGCGTACTTGTACATGAGCGGGATCCTGCTGCGGATTGAAGAGGGAGAGGTCCTCGGCATAGGCGCCGCCCGCCCCGCCGCCCGCGAAATACCAATGGGTGGCCGGTCCCCCGATCGTCGATCCCGTGCTTCCCTGGCTAATCGCGTTGGTAACTATCGCGTCCACCTTAGGAGCGCTGTGTCCCTTCAAGGGGATTCGGGTCCGATTGGTGATAAGGACCGTGTGGATTTGAGGGGTGTCCGCCGCGGGGAGCGTGGTGAGTGGCGACATAGGGCAGCCGTTGGCGTCAAGTGCCTGTGTCGCTGCCTGAGCGCGTACTATGATCCCTATCACCGTGCCGGCGCCGCTGTCCGCCCGCACCTGACGCGTCGCCACCGTATGGGCGGCCACCCCAAACGTGACGGTATGGACTCTGATGCGCGCCCCGGCGGAGGCGGGCAGCAGTGGCGATTTTGACTTCGCCCCAGCGGTATCCAACAGATAGGCCACGGTGATCGTGGCGGCCTGGTCGC
>JAICHN010000374.1 GCA_025924845.1 Chloroflexota bacterium
CGTATTCTTCTTGTCGGGAGTGAAGATATACTGAGCCAGCCCCTTGGCGTTGACCAGGAGCTTACCTTCCACGGTCTTCACCAGAGGGGCACCGGCAGAGGTCTTACTGCCGGCGGAGGCGCCCGCGACCCCGGACACCACTAACAGGGGAACGGCGAGCAGCGAGATCAGTCGTGAGGGAGAGCGCATGCGATACCTCCATATGGAATGAGCGCCCGACGGCGCGTCTCAAGCCGGAGCACCAAGTCCGGCTAGGGAGATATACGCGCCCAGTTACGAGTGGAAGAACCTCGGGCGCGGGTTTGGTTATGCGGATTGCCTGACCCAGCGGCGCCGCCACGGCCGGCAGTGCGGGCGAGCACGACCCCTATCCCTGGGGCTGCTTCGCGGAGCACAGCGGTCATGGTTCCCTTGACAGAGCCCATTTTCATGCTATGCTGCCTCTACTTTAGTTGAACGCATGTTCTATTATTGGGGGGGCGATGGCACGGGTACGGCAGACGACGCGGCGCGGCGCGGGCGCCGCGCGATTAATCGAGGGACTGACCGGCGGCGGGCCGCTCCAGGAAGATCGCTATTGGGGCCGGCTCGCCTCCGGTACGGAAGAGGATTATTACTGGCGGCGGCTTTCCGATAACTGGTACCAGAAGGATGTGATCCCGAGCACCTACCTCGAGATCCATAATCAGTGCTACGAGGCATACAACGCCAATCCGCTCGCCAACTACATTATCGAGATCACCACCAACTTCGTGCTGGGGACGGGGATCTCGGTGGCGGCGACCACTCGGAGGGTGCAGCGCCTGCTTGACGCCTTCTGGAACGACTCCGAGAACCACATGGCCACAAGGATGTACAGTCTTTGCACCGAGTTGAGCCTGTACGGCGAGTTATTCGTCCGTTTCTTCGTCAACCCCTTCTCGGGCGCCGTAAAGATCGCCCAGATCGACCCCAGCCTGATCGACCAGATTGAGACCGATCCCGATAATATCGAGCGGGCGCGCCGCTTCCATCAGCGTCCAGTCGGGCTGGCCGGCGAGTTGCGGAGTGCCGCGGCGCCGTTGAGCGGCATCCAAGCGCCCGTGCCCGATCCGCTGCCGGGGGGCGCGGGCTACCCGGGCGACGCGGCCATGGACGGCGTCTGGTACGAGGCGGGACGCGAGGTGGTTCAGTTCAAGATCAATAGCGTGAGCAACGCCAAACGGGGCAAGAGCGACCTGGCCACGTTGCTGCCCTGGTTGCGCCGCTACAAGGATTGGTTGACCGATAGGGTGCGGATCAACAAATACAAGGGGGCCTTTCTCTGGGATATCCAGCTCAGCGGCGCGGACGCCAAGACGATCGACCGGAAGCGAATGCAGTATGCCTATCCCCCTGATCCGGGCAGCATCATCGTACACAACGACTCGGAGCAGTGGAGCGCCGTGCAACCGAAGATCGAGGCTGGCGATGCCGAGGCGGACGGGAGGGCGATCAAAATGATGATTGCCATGGGGGCGGGACTACCCGAGCATTATCTGGCCGAGGGCGGCAACGTGAACCGCGCTACGGCGGCCGAGATGGGGCTGCCCACCTTCCGCAAGTTCCAACGCCGCCAGGATACCTTTGGCCTGGTCATTCGTGCCCTCCTCGACCGGGTGCTGGAGGAAGCGACGACCGCCGGTATGCTGCCCGCCGGGGTGGATCGCTCCTACCGGGTGATTTTCCCCGAGCTGACTCCCGATGACAACGGCGGATTGGCGGCCGCCGCGAGCGCCCTGACCCCGGCCCTACTCAGCGCCCACCAGGCGGGCTGGGTGAGCACGGAGACGGCGATGCGCCTGTTCTACGCCATGACCGGCCAGGAGATCAATGTCGCCGAGGAGTTGGAGCGGATCGCGCGGGAGCGGGGGAGCACGGGGTAACCGGCCGTTATGCCCTTTCACCTCACTCCTCGGCGTTTCTTCGCGGCAGGGCATCCTGGAAGACCGCCATGCGCTTCCAGTCCGGCTCCGGCGGAACATAGCCCCGCCGCGGCGCGTACACCGAGTGGTTCACGAGTTGCATGGAGTGGACATAGCGCGGGCAGTTGGGAAAGATGCTCCCGACCTCCAGTCGCACGATGAGCTGGGCTCCCGGATACCGCTCGAGCAGCGGATCGTCGTAGGACATCATTGCCGCCCCGTGGACCCGCAGGCGGTTTGGACGTTCGAAGTCAATGAACAGCAGCGCCACCCGTGGACGCAGTAGAATATTGCCCAAGCTGCGAAACATCCCGTTCCCATCGTAGTCGGGGAAGGCCAACGTCTTCTCGTTCAGCACCCGGACGAATCCCGGCATACCGCCCTTATAGGAACAATCAGGGCTGCCCCCGGGATCAATGGTGGCCAGAAAGAACATGCGGCAACCTTCGATGAAGGCGCGATCATCCTCCGTGAAGGCGTCGTGAAGCGTGACCTTTTCGAGGCGATCGGCTATCCGACGACTATCGAAGCGATCCTGCAAATGGCGTGAACCCTCGTGGTACATGGCTCCCTCACTCGTCCCAGGTCCGTACGCTGACCTGCCCGACTGTTCTTGTGATTCTCCCTGTCGAAGGAAGGCGACCTACGTTCAGGAAATCGTGGGCCGGATATTCTGGTTGACGTGGAATAGGTTGCCGGGGTCATATTTATTCTTGATCTGGACGAGGCGCTCATAGTTGTCGCGGTAGGCTGCCTTCACCGTTTCCTGGCCCTCATCCATGATCATATTCACGTAGGCGCCGCCCGCCGAGTGGGGATGCAGGGCGGCCCAGTAGTCCCGAGCCCACTGGATCAGGCGCTGGTTGTTGGCCGGGTCGGGATCGACGCCAACCATGACCTCGGCAAAGTCGGCATCGCGGAAGCTGAACGCCGTATCGTTGCGGCCGACCCGATGCGCGGCGCCGTTGATCGGATAGATATGCATGGTGGAAAACATGGTCGGGAGTTGGGGGCCATGTTCCGTATGCAGGTCAATAGCCGCGTCGGACAATTCATTGAAGAAGTCGGCCTTCCAATACCATTGCATGCCCGCGGGATAGAGCGCGTCAAACATGCTCTGCAGGGCCGGCCAGGGAATCGGGCCCGCGTAATCCATGGTAGGTGGCCCAAAGGCGCGAATCTCCTGGAACGCGGCATTCGCCTGCTCCATGGGGCCGGTATAGCACCAGACAATGACACACATCTTGGTCATGTGCAGATGCTCGGGGAACATGGGCGCGGGAGGCACCGTGACAAAGCCGAACCAGCCGTTGATGTTCTCCGGCGCGGACAGAATGAACTCGCGCCAGAACTTCAGCAGGTCCGCCGCGGCCTCAATGGGCCAGAATATCGGCCCGCCGTAGACGGTACCGATCGGATGCAGCTTGAAGAGGAACGAGGTGACCACACCGAAGTTGCCGCCGCCTCCGCGCACCGCCCAGAAGAGGTCGGCATTATGATCGTGATCGGCGGTGACGAAGCTTCCATCGGCAAGGACCACGTCGACGCCGAGCAGGTTATCGATCGTCAGACCGTAGCCGCGCGCCAGATAGCCGATGCCGCCGCCCAGAGTGAGGCCGCCTACTCCGGTCGTGGATAGGAAGCCGCTGGGCGTGGCGAGGCCGAAGGGGTGGGTCGCGTGATCGACCTCACCCCAGGTGCAGCCGCCCTGTACCCTCACGGTCCGCGCCGCCGGGTCAACGCGCGTGCCCTTCATGGGCGAGAGGTCGATGACCAAGCCCTCGTCACAGGTGCCCAGGCCCCCTCCATTGTGGCCGCCGCCGCGGACCGCGAGCGTCAACATGTGTTCGCGAGCGAAGTTCACGGCGGCAATAACATCGGCCGTGTCCACGCAGCGCGCGATGGCGCCGGGCTGCTTGTCGATCATGCCGTTGTAGACGCGGCGAGCGGCGTCATACCCCTCGTCGCCGGGTAGAATCAGGCTGCCGCGCAGGCTCGCCTTTAGCTTGGCGATCGCGGACTCGTCAAGGACCGTGGGCTTCGTCGCGGACTGAATCATGGTTTTACGCCCCTTCCCACTACTTCGCGTACTGATCGGCGCCGGCGAAATCGAGGAACACGCACGCATCGTCTCCCACGATCCATGCGTCGTGCCCCGGCGGGATCACCGCCGCGTCGCCCGGGCCGAGTTCTTCCTCCGTGCCGTCGTCCATCACGACGTGCATGCGTCCAGACAGCACGTAGCCTACATGGCGCACTCGGCAACTCTCGGTCATGGCCAGCGGCTTGACACATTCGGACCACTTCCATCCAGGCTCGAAGGTGCCTTTGCCCGCGGTCACCTCGCCGAGGCTGACCACTTCAATCTTGCCTTTGGCGAATGCCCGTGTTTCGTCCGGAGAACCAAGGTTCTTGTGTATGACGGTTCTGCTTGCCGTGGCCATATTTTTTCCTCCCTCGCGGTTTGTCGCCTACCCATTAAGCACCGCCTCGCCCGTCGGGAACACGAAAAACTACCACGCGACTACCATTTTCGCTTCCATATCACGTGGGACCATATCGCATTGAACATGCATTCGGCAGTATGATAAGCGGTAACATCACTCGGCTTGAAGCCGGCCCTGGTCCTAGCCGGGAATGGAAGGTAGCTGACATGAATAGTGATGAACCAGCCTCCTTTGCCGATCTGCTCAGGCAATTTCGCCGCATGGCCGATCTCACCCAGGAGGAATTGGCCGAACGCGCCCATCTGAGTACCCGTGCGATCAGCGCTCTGGAGCAAGGTCGGAATCACGGCCCGCGAAGAGATACGATTGCCTTGCTGGCCGAGGCGCTCGCCCTCGGCCCCGACCACCGTGCCCAGTTTAGGGCCGCTGCTCGCGCCGTTCGCGCCCATGAGACGCTCCGCGCCGTCGAGGACGGCGCACCCGAGCCGGAGCACCTCCACAATCTGCCGCTGACCTTGACCAGTTTCGTGGGCCGCGAATCACAGCGATCCGGGGTGCGCCGACTGCTTCAGCGGTCCCCGACGGATGGCGGGTACCGCCTGGTGACTCTCACCGGGGCCGCGGGCACCGGCAAGACTCGTCTTGGGCTACAGGTGGCCACCGACCTGATCGCGGCGTACCGGGATGGGGTCTGGCTGGTGGAACTGGCGTCGCTCTCGGACCACGCCTTGTTGCCCAGGGCGGTGGCCGGCGTGGTGGGTAG
>JAICHN010000375.1 GCA_025924845.1 Chloroflexota bacterium
TCAACCAAGCAGACACCGAGCAGGGAGCGGCGCTGATCGCCTTCATTCTTGGCCTGGGTGGGGCGCTCGGCCTCGGCGTGGTGGTGGAGGGCGTGGAAACGCGGGATACCTGGGAGTGGCTGCACGACCTGGGTTGTCCTGCCATCCAGGGTTATTATTTGCACCGCCCAGCGCCCGCGGACGAATTCAGCGCCTGGCTACGCAGCGAGGTGCTCCCGCACCCAATCGAGCAAGCGACAGGGATACGATGATGCATAACGTGATGGATCGACCCGTGGAAGTTCTCCTGGTTGAGGACAACATAGCCGATGTTCGCCTAACCGAGGAGGCCCTGCGCGAGGCGCCCGCCCCGTATTCCTTGCACGTGGTACGCGACGGGGAGGAGGCGATGGCCTTTCTTCGACACGGCGGATCGTATGAGAATATGCCCCGTCCGGACATCATCCTTCTGGATCTCAACATGCCGCGGAAAGGGGGCCGAGAGGTACTGGCCGAAATCAAGGGCGACCCCGATCTGCGGCGTATTCCGGTGATCATTCTTACCACCTCGGCGGATACCGAGGACATTCGCCAGGCATACGATCTGCATGCCAATTCCTATCTCGTCAAGCCCGTTGATCTGAGCCGGTTCTTCACGGTCATCTCAGCCCTGGAGGGATTTTGGCTCTTCGCGGCCACCCTGCCGACTGAATAATTGCCGCCCGCCGGAAGCGTTTCCTCCCGGTTATACTCATCCAAGGAATCCGCGCAATGGAGCGCACCGGGTGGGCGCGCGCGCCAAGAGGAGGGATCATCGTGAACGGACGCCCCATCACCCTTCTGGTGGAGGGTAACACGGATCACGCCAAAACAATCATCCAGGCCATGAATAGCCGCGAGCTACCCCAACCCAACCATGTACGCACGGGAGAGGAAGCAGTGGCGTGGATCAGCACGCACCTGGCCGATATCTGCGTGATCGACTATACGCTGCACGGGATCGACGGCATGGAAACGATGCTTCATCTGCATCAGCGGAAGCCCGAGTTACCGGTGATTATGCTGTCGAGTCTAAAATCAGAGCAGGCGGCGATAGCGGCCTTCCGCGGCGGGGTACGAGACTTTGTACCACTCCTCCCAGGGTACGCGGATACGCTGGTGGAGATCATCCTCAAGGTAGCGGGGAGCCTAACCTTCGGCACTATCCACACCGTGAATGCCGTAGCCGCGCTGGCGCGTCCGCCCGCCCATCTACGACCCAGCTACGAAAACCGGCTGCGGGCCGTTGGCCGCCAACTGGATATCTATGGGTACAGGGCGATCAATCTGTCCGAGGTGGCGGGCGGCTTTCTGGTGCGGGCCATTCCGCATGTAGGCCGCTCGGCTGAAGCGCTCGAATTCCTGGACAGCGCGGCGGACCATATACTATCTCATGCCGTGACGGCCCGCGGCGAGGGAGAGCGTTCCCGCCCAACCGACCTCCTTTTGCCCACCGGCTACGAGGACTTTCTGCGTGCCCTGGGCCATCGCCTGGATTCCGGCAATATGACGGCGATCACGATTACCGAGTTGGAGCCGTTGATCGCGGTGGGTGGTGTTGCCCCGGAGGAGATTGGCGAGGGTACGGCGCTCACCCCCTTCTATGAATTATTGCAATCGGAGCACATCAAGTATTTGCTCGACGAAGCCTTTCGGCGCCGAACCAAGCAGCGCGCCGGTAACGCGCGCTCGTAGAGAGAGGAAACGCGGACTCTTCGGGAAAAAGGGCGAGGTTATCCTGTCGTGCGCTTTGCTACTCTTCACCGAGCGGCACGCCCAGGAGGGTCGCGCCGAATCGCGCCCGCACGTGCTTCTCGACCGGAATAAGCGCTACGCTGCCGTCAGGCCGGAATGAAAGTTGTCCCACTCCCTGGAAGCCCGCTTTCTGTATCCCCGCACCGGACGGTAAGTTCTCCGGCGCATGCAGAATCCAGAACCGATCCGCGTCTTCCAGCCGCACAATGGCCTGCAGAAGGCGTGGATACAACCCCTTCCCCTGCCATTCCGGCAAGGTCGCGAAATCCCATAAATAACAATCACCCGCCGGTATGGGGAATACGAGGCTCAGTTCACCGATTTCGGCTATACGGGTCGCCGCCCACCCATAGGTCACGGCTGTCGTACCGATATAGCCCACGTACGGGTGGTGGCCGGCACGCTGCCGCTCACGCACGTCTTCGATCCCCAGGTGATTGATCCGGGCCAGTTCCTCGTCATCACCGGCCGGCTGCGTATGGAAGTCCGGTATCGGCATGAGGTTCAGGTCGGGATCACCTTGCCACCACGTTGCCAGTGCCATGAATAAGTCTCCCCATGATGTGGCGGACACACCCGCGATCTCTTCAGCAAACTTGACTACCAGGCGCGCGGGCCGGGGAGCGCGCTCCAAGCATCCTTACTCGGTTGGTATCGCTCCCCGCCCGTGCCATAGGTATGGCTACGCCGCGCCCTGCACGGCAATTGGCTCCGGCATAGCGACCACCTGCGCCGTGGCCGCCTCTGCAACGGTACGACGGGGGAGCAGGGCGGCGATGACGGTGCCAAGAGCCAGAACGCCCGCCCCGGCAAAAATTGCGGCGCGGAACCCGCCCAAGAACTGCGCCGGTGTAGAGGCTGTATGTTGGAAGACCGCGCCCAGTATAGCCACACCAAAGACGACGCCCAGTTCGCGCAGCATGTTATAAGCGCCCGAAGCCTGGCCTTGCCGCGCCTCCGTTACCGCGGCCATCACTGCCTCGGAGAGGGGCGAGAAGGAAAGCCCCATACCCAGGCCACCCAGAAGAAAGGCCGGCAACAGGATCGAGTACGGTGCGTCGGCCGTGGAAACGACCCCGATCCAGGCGAGGGATACCGCTTGCATGGCCATGCCGGCCAGGACGAGCGGGCGAGCGCCGATCCGCCCGGCCAGGATGCCGGCAAACGGGGCGACAAGCATGATCATGCCCGTCCAGGGCATCGTCTCCAGGCCGGCCCGCAACGCCGAGGCGCCCTGAACCTGCTGCAGAAACAGCGTGAGTAACCAGATGGACCCGAACATGCCGAAAGCGAGCAGGAAGCCCACCGCGTTGGCGATCGCGAAGCCGCGGTGAGCAAAGAGGCTCAGGTCGAGCATGGGCGCCTTGGTTTCGCGTTCGCGCCGGATGAAGGCGGCCAGAAGCAGGGCGCCGCCGATCAGGGGGACCACAATTTGGGCACTGCCCCAGCCCACCGCGTTGCCGCGAATCAAGCCGTAGACCAGGCTGAGGAGGCCGGCGCCAATCAAGGCCGTGCCGGGCAGATCGAGGCTCTGCCGGACGCCGTACGTCTCCGGAAGGCGCAGGCGGCCGGTCACCAGCACGGCAAGCCCAATGGGCACGTTCAGCCAGAATACGACGTTCCAGCTTGAGCCACTCACAATGGCGCCGCCTACGAGCGGGCCGGCGACCAGGCCGAGACCGGAAACGCCGGACCATAGGCCAATGGCAGCGGCGCGCTTGCCGGCGGGGAAGACGCCAATCAGGATGGTCAACGTGAGCGGGGTGATGCAGGCACCGCCGATGCCTTGTAGGGCGCGCGACAGGATCAGCTCGGTGGCCGAGGTGGAGAGGGCTGCCGCCGCCGAGCCCAGCGTGAATAGTGCTACGCCGACAAGCAGGGCACGGCGCCGGCCGAAGCGGTCACCGAGCGCCGCGGCAGGGATCATCAGGACGGTAAAGGCGAGGGTGTAGGCGTTGACGGTCCACTCCAGATCGGGAATGCTTGCATGAAGCGCGCGCTGAATGGACGGCAGAGCGGTCGTGACGACGAGGTTGTCAAGAAAGGCCATGAACAGGGCGAGCGAGACGATGGCGAAGGTCCACCAGCGGCGTGACGTGGTCATGATGATCTTTCTCCTGGATCTGTTTGCAAGCAGTCACCAAGGGTGATGACAACCGTTCCTCGGGCGTGTCCTTCCCCGAGATGACCGATCGCCTCGGGGGTCCCGCTCAGTGGATACGTCCCGTCTATGACCGGTGAGACCTTCCCGCTTTCGATCAGTCCCCTCAGGACGACCAGGTCCGCGCCGTTCTGAACCTTGACGGACGGACCCAGCTGCCGGCGCGCGAACAGCGACGACACGAGCACCTTGATCACGGGACCCAGGGGACCCATCCAGCGACCGTCCGCATGTCCGCCACTGTTGGACTGCAGCTTCCCCGTGGAGGTGAGTGCGCGTCTGGTGACTGACAACGAATGGTTCCCTACGTTGTCGAGGATGAAATCGTAGCGCTGCCCACCCTGGGTGAAGTCCTCCTGGGTGTAGTCGATGACATGGTCAGCGCCGATGGAGCGGACCATGTCCACGTTTCTTGTGCCGCACACGCCGGTCACTTCGGCGCCGAACGCCTTGGCGATCTGCACGGCGAACGTTCCGACCCCACCCGACGCGCCGTTGATCAAGACCTTCTGCCCTGGCCGGATCTTGCCTTGATCGCGAAGCAACTGGAGGGCAGTGGATGCGGACACCCCGACCGCCGCGGCCTGCTCGAACGTGAGGTTGGCCGGCTTCGGCACGAAGTGGTCCGCTCCGGCAGAGGCATACTCGGCAAAGGCACCCGTGCACCAGCCGAAGACAGCGTCGCCTGGTCGGAACCGCGTCACATCCTTGCCGACCGCCTCGACCGTCCCCGCGACGTCCGTCCCTGGGACGCAGTGCTTCGGCTTGCGCGGCCCGGTTGCCATGCGTAGGAAGTACGGCAGGCCCCGCATGAGGATCAAGTCACCGACATGGACGGAAGCCGCGTGTACGCGTATCAGCACCTCGCCGTCCTTAACCACCGGCCTGGCGATGTCCTCCAGACCCAGGACTGTCTCGGGTGAGCCGTACCTGTCCTGGACGATTGCCCTCATCCGGGTTGCGGCGAGCGTCGGCGAGGTCGGGCCCGCGTGACCGGGAGTCGTTGGTTTGGTATCGATCATGATCTGTACTCCTTCTCCCCCGAGGCGCCGCGGCAAAGCAGCGCCTCGGGGCCGGCGTTAATTGACCGCGGCTACCGCCACGCCCGATACATGCATGTGAGGAGTAACTTGTGCCTCAGTTTGCCCGGACGTAAGAGGAGACGGCTTGAACCCCTTGACGGTGAGGTAGATTCCGAAAGACAGCTCCCAAAAGA
>JAICHN010000376.1 GCA_025924845.1 Chloroflexota bacterium
CGATATCGTCTTCTCCTTCCCGATCATCATATTGGCCCTGGCGGTGAGCGCCGCGCTTGGTCCCAGTCTGACCAACGCGGCCATCGCCATGATCGTCGTGTGGTGGCCGACCTATGCTCGTGTGGTACGCGGCCTGGTGCTGGCCATTCGCGAACGGGAGTTTGTGACGGCAGCGCGCGCCGTGGGGGCCGGCGAGTGGCGCATTTTGCTGCGTACGGTGCTGCCGAACACGATCGGGCCGGTGGTGGTGCTGGCCACGCTTGACATCGGGAACGCCATCCTCACCGTGGCCGGGCTATCCTTTATCGGCTTCGGCGTGCCGCCGCCCAACCCGGAATGGGGCGCTATGATCAGTCAGGCGCAGAATTACCCGGATCAGTGGTGGCTCTTCGTCTTCCCAGGCGTCGCCATCTTCACGTCGATCATGGGATTCAACTTCTTCGGTGATGCCCTGCGTGATGCTCTCGATCCGCGTTCACGGTGAGGGCAGGGTTAAACCCTGCCTGCGGGCACGGCAGTGCGCAAGGCCGCCAGGAGAGCCTCATTCTCGGCGCGCGTCCTTACGGTGAATCGCAGACAGGCGCCAAGAATGGGGTGGTCGGGATAGGTGCGGGGCACCAGGCCGCGCCGGAGCGCCGCCTCGGCCGCCGCCTCGGCCGCCGCCTCGGAAGGCCAGCGGGTAAGCAGGAAGTTGGCGCGGGATGGCGTTACCGCGATGCCGAGATCGCACAGCGCCTCGGCAAGCCAGGTCCGTTCAGCGCTCAGCCTGGCCACGTTCTCGCGCATGGCGGTCAGATCACGAACCGCTGCCTCGGCCAGCATGGCGCTGATGTAGCTGATGCTGTTCGGCGGTCGCATGCGGTTCGCCCACCCGGCCACCCGCGGATCGCACAGCGCGTAGCCGATCCGGGCGCCGGCCAGGGCGAACGCTTTCGAGAAGGTGCGCACCACGATCAATCTCGGCTGCTCACGGATAAGGGGCGCCGCGCTCTCGCCGGAAAACTCGTAGTATGCCTCATCCACGATCACCAGGCACTCCACGCTCCGTACCACCCTGGCTACCTCTGAAATGGGCAGCGCCGTGCCGGTCGGGTTGTTGGGGTTGCAGAGGAACAGCGCCTTGGCGCCGCGCGCGGCGGCGATCAGCGCATCGACATCGAAGGACAGATCGGGCCGCGCCGGTAGGGCCTCAACGACGCCGTCCATAATCCGGCTCACGATGCGATAGACGGCATAGGTCGGGCTGGGTATGACGACCCGATCGCCGGGATTGAAAAACGTCTTGGCCAGTACGTCAAGAATCTCGTCGGCACCGGCGCCGATCACCAGGTGATCGGGCGTGAAGCCGGTATAGTCGGCCAGCCCGTCGGCCATCGCGGCGTAGGAGCCGTCGAAGTATTCATTCACGGCGGGCGCGCGCCGAATGAGATCCAGCACCGGATTGAGGCAGGGCGGGGGAAGCGGCGAGGTATTGGTATCGAAGCGCACCACCGCCGAGGGATCCAGCCCGTAACGCACGGCGATCTCGTGGTTGGCGGCCTCCCAGACATAGGGCTCCATGCCGAGCGTAGCAGGTCGGACTAGGCGGGCAAGGCCGGCTTCGGCTGAATCGTTCACGAGCGCTCCTTACACCGGATCGAATACTTCCCAGGAATGATAATGTCCCCGCTTTCGAGTTGGGAAGCGGGGACATTGGGCATGCGGCGAAAATCAGCCGACGGCGACGATATTGACCGTGGCGCCGACCGAAGCCATCTTTTCCTTGACGGCCTCGGCCTCCTCCTTGGTCACGGCCTCCTTGATCGGCTTGGGCGCGCTGTCTACCAGGTCCTTGGCCTCCTTGAGGCCGAGGCTGGGCAGCAGTTCGCGCACGGCCTTGATCACGTTGATCTTGTTGGGGCCGATTTCGGTCAGGTTAGCTGTGAACTCGGTGGGCTCGGCGGCCGCCTCTTCGGGGGCAGCGGCGGCGACTGGGCCGGCCCCGACCGCGGCGACGGGGGCGGCGGCCTTGACGCCGAATTTTTCCTCCATGGCCTTCACGAGGTCGGCCACTTCCAGGATGGTCATTGATCCGATAGCGTCGAGCAGTTGATCGGTGGTCAGGGTTGCCATGGTGATACGTACTCCTTTATCGGTGAATCAGGCCGCTTCCGCCTGTAATTTCTCTTGCAGCGCCATCAGGGTGTAGACCAATTGTTGGGCGGCGCCGTTGAGCGTAGCCGCAAGTTGATTGCCCGATGCTTGCAAGGTTCCCAGCAACTTGGCAAGCTGCTCCTCGCGCGAGGGCATCGTGGTGAGGCGCTGCATCGCGTCGACGCCCAGGGCGCGGGTGCCCAGGGTGCCGCCGGTCACTTTAACGTTGTCCTTACGGACGGCGCGCACGGCGTCCATTACGGCTTTGGCGCCTTGCGGTTCACTGCCGTAAATGAAGGCGACGGCCGTGGGGCCGGTGAATAGCCCATCCAGATCGGTCTTCCCAGCATCGCGGGCCGCGATGCGAAGGAGGGTATTCTTGGCCACTCTCAGTTCGATGTCCATGCCGTTGGCGCGCAGCTTGCGGCGCAGTTCACTAATCTCGCTCACCTTGAGTTCGCGGTAGTGCAACACGACGGTCGCGGTGCTTCGCTGCAACTTCTCAGTCAATTCGGCCACGGTGGCAATTTTTGCCGCTGTCGGCATTATCCTGTTCCTCCTTTCCCGGCGAAATAGGTCGGCTGCCATAAAAAAACCTCGGCCCGCTCGCCGAGGTTGAGGATTTAGGTAAGAGAAGCTACCAAGTCCGCCGAATTGGCGGCGCGGCACTTCACCTCCCCAAGCCTCGGTAGGCAACTTTCAGCACCTGATCGGTGCGCCTACGGTCTGCGGCAAGAGAGCCGGACGGATTCACGATTCCATCCGCCGGGCCATCGTACCCCATGGGGGGCAATTGGGTCAAATAATCCCCGCCGCTAGGATTCGGAGGGACCGTAGAGGCTCTCCACGGCGTCCAATAACTCGGCTAAGTCGAACGGCTTGGCCAGGTAGCCGGCCGCGCCGACCTCCTTCGCCCAATGCTCCGAGTCCTGGGCCGCCGTCATGACCAGAATCGGTAAGGCGATGTTCTGTTCCTTAAGGGCCCGAGCGAAACCCCAGCCGTCGAGTATAGGCATGCGCATGTCCAGGAGCACCAGGCCCGGGCGTTGCCGCGCCACGGCGGCGAGCGCCTCGGCCCCATTGGGCGCGGTCGCCACGGCATACTCCTCCAGGGTAAGGACCTCGGCTACGGTCTGCCGTATGGAAGCGTCGTCATCGACGATGAGAATCGGACCACGACTCATAATGCGTGCTCAACGACGAATTCGCGCATCTTCACCGTCGCTACCCCGGTGCTTGGCAGGGGTTGTGGGGGGGTGACCGCCGCGGTCTCGACCGGCAGCACGACGTGAAAGGTACTACCGCGGCCCAGCCCGTCGGAACTCGCCCAGATCGTTCCCCCATGCTGTTCCACGATGCCGCGGCAGATGAAGAGACCCAGACCCATGCCGGCGAAGTTTCGGTCGTCCACGTTGCTGCCCCGGTGAAAGCGATCGAAGAGGTGGGCCAGGTCGGCCTCCGGAATGCCGATCCCTGGATCAGTGACCGTGAAGTGCGCGGACGCTCCCTCGTGTCCAATCCGTACGCGCACCTCACCGCCGTTTGGGCTATACTTGGCGGCGTTTTCCAACAGATTGTCGATCAGTTGCTGAATCCGGGCGCCGTCAACCATCCCGATCAGCTGGTCCGGCGCCTCCAGCACAAACCGATGTGCTTCCGTAGAGTGGCGAGCGCATGCCTCTCGCGCCGACTTGACCAGATCCATCGCATCCCGAATGCCGACCAGCTTTCCCTGCTCGACCCTGGCCACGTCAAGGAGTTCCATGACGAGCCGTTTGAGTCTCTGGGATTCCTGGACGATGCGTTCGATGCTCGCCAGATCCGCGGGCGCCTCCGGATTACGCCGCGCCCGCCGCTCCATCAACTGTGCCTGAACTACCATGGCCGTGAGCGGTGTCTTCAGGTCGTGGGCGGCGGCGGAGAGGAAGTCGTCCTTCAGGCGCGCCGCTTCCTCGCGCGCCCGCACGCTCGTCGCTTCGTCGATCAGGGCGCGGCTCTCCAGAAGGACGGCGGCCTGATTAGCCAGGATCGTAACCAGCAACATATCATCTTCAGCGAAGATGGATGTGTGGGCCGTGTACACGCAGAGGACGCCAAGGCGCTTCTCGCCCGCCGTTATGGGCGCGGCAATTATGGCGCGCACCCCCGCTGCTCGATAGCGATCGGCGTTATCGGGATCGTCATGCTCGACGCTCGGCGAAAAGATCGGGCTCTGGGTGGTAAAGGCGCGGCCGGCGAGGAACTCTTCCGGCCGCATCTCGCGCGATGTCCGGCTGATGTCGTAGCGCATCACGCCCGCCCTGGCATCCCAGAGGCCAATCACGGCGCTTGAGACGCCAAGGGCGGCGGCCGCACCGCGCTCGAGTTCTTGCACGATTGCCACCGTATCACGGAGGCGTGGCAGAGCGGCGGTAGGACCAAGGAATGAGCGCACCTCCGGATCTTGCCAGGTTCGACGCAACCAGCCGGGAGGCGCAAAGCCGAGGAAGAAGAAGAGTCCACAGAACAGGGTGAAGCCGGCGCTGATCACGTGCCACCAGTCGGCAAGCCGCGGCGCCGCGGCGGCAATGCCGGCCACGAGAATGACCATGGCCAGGCAAAACACCCCCGCCGCGACCGCCTCCATGCGGCGGTGCGTCACCCCACTGGACAAGCGTGCGGCCTGCACAAACGCCACCGCGACGTAGATGGTGAGGCCCACGAAATACACTACATAGAACAGCAATAGTAGGCCCGGAGGCGGATAGAAGATAAATAAGGTGAGTACCGAGACGGCCAGACCACCGGTCGTCAGTCTCAAGAGGAGAGACGGCAGCACCGCGAAGTCGCCGACCAACCGGATCAGCAAGTAGGGGAGGGCCATGAGCAGCGACGTAACGACGGCGCCCTCGATCCTGCCCGGGACGATCGCTCGCCACTCGTCGAACAATGACATGACCACGATCAGCGCCATGATATCAAACAACAGCGCCGTATCAACGTTGGCCGTCCACGGCC
>JAICHN010000377.1 GCA_025924845.1 Chloroflexota bacterium
GAAAGCTAGGCTGTAACAATGAGGGACCTCGTTCGTTGGGGCAAATAGACCGGCTCTATCCCGGTTTAGGGCCACGAGATGACCCAGCCCGTGAAGGGAGTAGACGCGTGCGAAGTAGTCTCCGGTATATCGGCGGGCTGGGCGCGCTGTTGACGGTAACGGCGACCCAATCGCACGCGCCGAGGGTGTTCGCGGCCACGCCGCCAATGATTGGGAAGGCGCCCAAAGCCTGTCTCGGCAGCACGAATTTCGTTTCACTGCCCAACCTGTTCGGCGACGGCAAGGCATATGGCGGCTACATCGGCGGCGATCCGGTCTGGATCGGGGCATTCGTTGGGCCGCACGCCACGCTGTACGCCACGGGTGTGTACGAGCCGGGCTACGGTTGGGGCGCCCGAGCGATGTTTGCGCTCAAACGAGGGTTTGCCCATACGGTGACGCTGCGCGGGGCAGTTTGCACGGCCACGCCGCGCTCTGGTTCGACGCGGTGGAGAACGGTACGCCGAACGGAGAGACACGTACGCTGACCCTTGCGGCAAAGCGACAGAAAGCCTTCCCCGGCGGGGCTGGCCCGCGGCAGTGGCCCACGTTCCCCGGCGGGATCGTGGTGCCTCGGGCCGGATGTTATTATGTGGAAGCAACCTGGCCCGGAGGCAAGTGGTGGATCACCTTCGCGGCGGGACGTTGAGCGGCGGTGCCTCTCTCCCTACATCAGGCTTTAGAGGGCTATAGCGGCTAACCCGCGCGAGCTCGGCACGGCACCCCCGCATCTGCAAGGCCAATTGCACGACTCCAGTATGCACGCAGCCATGCGTTATCCGATTGACATGATTCCGGGCGTAGGGCTATGATAAGACTAGCCTGACTAGTGTGAAGGAGAGTGACCATGCCGCGTCGGTGGCAGTTGCAAGAAGCCAAAGCTCGATTCTCCGAGGTAGTGGAGCATGCCTTAGCCGGTGAGGCTCAGGTGGTGACACGCCGCGGCCGGCCGGCCGTGGTGGTTATCCCCTATGAAGAATACGAGAAGATGCATATGGACGACGTGAGCGCATGGGACATCTTCAAGGGAGCACCGCGGATGGATGAATGCGATCTTCCGCTTGAGCGGGATAAGACACCGGTGCGCTCAGTAGACTTGACCTAGATGACCTACCTGCTCGATACAAACGTTGTCTCCGAGGCAATTAGGCCACGGCCTGACGCCCACGTAACGGCATGGCTGGCCGCTCGGCGTCGTGCCACGACCTACCTATCAGTGCTCACACTCGGCGAAATCGAACAGGGCATCGTCCGCTCTCCGAGCCCACAACGAGCGGAGCGTTTAGCAAGGTGGCTGGAAGAGGATCTGATGCCGCAATTTCGTGGACGCCTTCTGCTGGTCGATGCCACGGTGACGAAGACCTGGGGCCAGATCACGGGACGGGCGCGGCTGGAGGGGCAAGCCGTGGGTCTTGTCGATTCCCTATTGGCGGCAACGGCAATTGTCCATGGTCTGATCCTGGTCACCCGTAACGTGAGCGACGTGGCGGTACTTCCGGTCGAGACGATCAATCCCTGGGATGGACCTGATCCCACCGCGCCCCTTGGTGAAAGCTGACTCTTCGAAGCACCGTGAATCAAGCTGAACCAGGGGTGCTTGCCCATATGACCGCCGCCGCCGGCCCGAGGGCGCGAAGCGGCGCGTTTCATGCTGCTATACTGCTATCAGCCCTGAGCACGCTTGAATAGTTCCTTCCGGTAGTATCGCACCATGCCGCCTCATAAACTGCCCGAATTCGGATGCTAATCTTGCTGCTCGATGGGGCACTGTTCAATGCCTGTCCCTATTCCTAGAGTTGCCGTGAGCCGAGAATGAAACTGCCCTGGGTATCGAGCGTGATGCCGCGCCTCCGGCATCTTGGGAACGTGAGGTGAGCCGGAGTATCGAGTACGGTGCGCCTTCCACCGAAGACGCTGCCACCGAGGGCGCCGGCGCTCAGCACTATCGTTCACATTGGGCACTGGCCTGGTATCGCTTGCGGCGGAACAAGGCGGCGCTGCTGGGGGCGGTCATCGTGCTTTTGCTGGTGTTCGGCGCCGCGTTCGCCCCACTTCTGGCGCCGCATGACCCAAACCAGCCGTTTGATTCCGGGCTTACCCTCGACGGCGCGCCCGCCGCGCCGAGCCGCATGTTCCCCTTCGGCGCCGATACCCTGGGCCGCGATCTGCTCTCGCGCATCCTCTTCGGGGCGCGAATCTCGTTGACCATCGGCATCGTGGCCAATGGGCTTGCCATGGTGATCGGGGTGGCGGTCGGCCTGGTGGGCGGCTATTTTCGCGGCTGGTTGGGGACGATCGTCATGCGCCTGACCGATGTGATGATGGCCTTTCCCGTCTTGCTGCTGGCGATCGCCCTGGTCGCGGTGCTCAAACCGAGTTTGTGGATCGTGATCGGAGTGATCGCCTTCGTCTACTGGACGCCGATCGCCCGCATCGTCCACGGTCAGGTATTGACAATCAAGGAACGTGAGTTCGTCGAGGCGGCGCGGGCAGTGGGGGTTGGCCAGTGGGGCATCGTATTCCGCCACGTGTTGCCGCACCTGGTACCGGTGATCATTGTCTACACCACCTTAGGCATCGCCACCAACGTGCTGTTCGAGGCCGCGTTGAGCTTTCTCGGGGTCGGCGTGCAGCCGCCCACCCCGTCCTGGGGCGCCATGATCAGTGACGGCCAGACCTACTACCGAAGCGCGCCCTGGCTGGTGCTTTATCCCGGTCTGGCGATCATGCTCACCGTGCTCGGCTTCTCGCTTCTCGGCGATGGCCTGCGCGATGCGCTCGATCCGACGTGGCGGGACTGACCATGGCAATCTATATTGTTCGGCGCTTGTTGCTTGCGGTTGGTGTAGTGATCGGAGTGTCGATCATTACCTTTATCCTCGCCTATCTCGTGCCCGCCGACCCGGCCCGCGTCTATGCCGGTACGAACGCCTCGGCGGCAACCGTGGCCAGTATTCGCGAGCAACTGGGCCTGAATCGTCCCCTTCCCGTGCAATATCTGGAGTATGTCGGCCGCGCCCTGCACGGCGATTTCGGCACCTCGTATAAATTGCAAACGCCCGTGCTGTCCGCCATCGAGAGCCGCTTCCCCTATACGGCGGCGCTGGGGGCGGCGGGCATCCTGGTGGAATTGCTGATCGGCATCCCGATCGGGATCATCGCGGCGGCGCGACCGCGCTCGTGGCTGGATCGCGGGGCGATGGGCTTCGCTATGCTCGGCGTCTCCGCCCCTCAGTTCTGGCTGGGGCTGGTCTTGCTCTACACCTTCGGCTATCTGTGGCCGATCTTCCCCCTGGGCCTGGCCCAAAGCCCCAGTTCGATTGTGCTGCCCGCCGTCACGGTCGGCCTGAGCGGCGGCGTCTGGTATGCGCGCGTGCTGCGTTCCTCGATGCTGGAGACGCTGAGCGCCGATTATACACGTACGGCGCGCGCCAAGGGGTTGCGCCGGGTCGCGGTGATTTTGCGGCATGCCCTTCCCAACGCGATTACCCCAATCGTCACCCAACTGGGTCTGGACATGGCCTACTTCATGGGCGGTATCGTGGTGGTCGAGAGCGTGTTCGGCTGGCCCGGCGTGGGGCAGCTGGCCTACCAGGCGATCCAGAACGACGATATCCCCTTGATTATGGGTACAGTACTGTTTTCGTCCATCGTCATCGTACTCATTAACATTCTGGTCGACGTGTTATACGCCGTGCTCAACCCGAGGGTGGTGTACAGCTAGGAGGCGCCTATGGTGCGGATCGCATAAACCTCGACCAGGAAATCGCATCATTGTCACCGATTGGGATTTGAAAGGAACGTATCTCATGACGCCAAAGGTTACCGGCGCGCGCGCCGCGGCACGCCTGACCAAGGTAATCGCCCTTATCATGTTGCTCGCTCTTCCTTCCTCGCTGCTCAGGGCCTCCGGAGACGCCCAAGCGCAAGGCCGCGCGGCGGCCACGCCGGTGCGCGGGGGCATTCTGACCCAGGGTTTCCAGAATGATCTGGCCACCCTTGACCCGGCGATCGGCTATGACTGGAACAATTGGCCGGCCGAGAAGATGGTCTTTGATGGGTTGCTGGACTACAACGAGGGCACGAAGTTGGAGCCGCGCCTGGCCGCCGCGATGCCCACGGTCAGCAAGGATGGGCGGACCTATACCTTTACCCTGCGCAAGGGCGTCCGCTTCCAGAACGGCAGAGAGGTCACGGCGGATGACGTCGCCTATAGCATCAACCGGGTACTGAACCCCAAGACCAAGAGCCCTGGGTCGAGCTTCTACCTGAGCATCGCCGGCGCCCAGGAAATGGCGGATGGGAAGGCGACAACGGCGAGCGGGATTAAGGTGCTCAGCCGTTATGTGATCCGCTTCACGCTCACCCAGCCTGATACCACCTTTCTTAACGTGATGGCCATGAACTTCGCCTATATCGTCCCCAAGGAGGTCGTGGCTAAGGAGGGCGCCAACTTCGGCCATGCGCCGGTAGGCACGGGACCATTCATGCTCAAGCAGTGGGTACCAGGACAGAAGCTGGTTTTCGTGCGCAACCCGCACTATTTTTATGAGGGGCTGCCGTACCTGGACGGCGTGACCTTCTTGATTGGCCTGGCTCCGGAAGTGGCGCTCCTCCGGCTGGAGAGCGGTCAACTGGATATGCTGGCCGACCCCATTCCGGCCTCCGATTTCGTATCGATCCGCAACGACCCTAAATACGCCAACGAGCTGGTGCGGTATGTGCAGCCCGAGACCACCTATCTCACCATGAACACCAAGGTCGCCCCCTTTAACAACGTCAAAGTGCGGCAAGCGGTCAACATGGCGATCGACAAGACGCGCGTCGTGCAACTCTCGGCTGGACGCGGCGTGGTGGCCAACCAAATCCTTCCCCCCTTGATGCCGGGCTATGATGCCGCCTACAAGGGCTATGCCTACGATCCGACGCAGGCCAAGAAACTGCTGGCCCAGGCCGGCTATCCCAACGGCTTCAGCACGCAACTCTACGTGCTCAACGTCGATCCGCAGCCGAGAATCGCCCAGTCATTCCAGCGCGACCTGGCCCAGATCGGCATCAAGGTGAGCATCGTACCGTTGGCCTCCGCC
>JAICHN010000378.1 GCA_025924845.1 Chloroflexota bacterium
ACGGCGCCTACGCCGGCCGCGGCCGCTTGTTTCAGGAAGTCGCGTCGTTTCACAGCGCGTTGCCCTCCTCATGAGTAGGTTAACAGCAGCACTTTTACTGCTGAGCGAAGAATCAACCGCGAAGAATGATGCCTCGACCTGCAACCGTCAGCGGCCACCTCCTCTCCTCACGGCCGGCAGTCGTACTGTCCGCGGCGCGGGAGCCCCTGTCGCGTACCGTAAAACCCATTAAAGGAATAGAGAATAGGGCAAACGCTCCTTCAACAATCCAGCGCCGACCACCTTCCGAACCGAGCGGCGCTTTCGAGCCGCCGATCGGGAACATTTGGAGACGTGTAACCTTGTCATGACAGGTTCGGGCCGTGTTCAGTACGATACCAGCGGCTATCCAAGCCGTCAAGCTACTCCAGTGAAGCGGTGCCCCTCGCTACGCGGCGGCGTGGCTCTGACCGAGGGAACCGGTTTACCCATTTGGAATGGCGCGACGAATCCCCGCAATTCCGATAGCATATATTCTTGTAATGACAGGACGCCGATGCCGCTAAGCACCGAAGCCGACGGGATGATTCGTCGGGATGTCCCGATCCCCTACTATTATCAACTGATGCAGGTCATCCGCGAGGATATTCTGAGCGGAGCATTGCCCGCCGACCAGGTGATTCCCTCGGAGCACAACCTGTGCGCCGCCTATGGCGTGAGCAGGACAGTGGTGCGCCAGGCCCTCGGCGAGCTTGTCGCCGAGGGCCTTCTCTACCGCGTCAAGGGAAAGGGCCCCTATGTCGCGCCCCGCAAACTGGAGGAAAAGTTCATCCAGCGCTCCGACGGCTTCTTTCGCGAGATGACATCCCGCGGCTATAAGGTCAGCTCACAGGTGCTTGAGCAGATTGCCATGGTCCCCCCGCCTCACGTACGTGTCGCTCTGCGCCTCGATGCGGGGGAGTCGACGATCAATATCGATCGCCTGCGCTCGATTGATGGCGAGGTCTTGCTCTTTGTCCAGACCTACATCCCCGCGCGCCTATGCCCCGGTCTGGTCGACGTCGATCTCGCCGACTGCTCCCTCTATAGCTTGCTGCGTGACCGCTACAACCTGGTCGTGGCATCCGGCACGCGTACCGTAGAGGCCGTGGCCGCTCAGGCAGCACTGGTCCGTTTGCTTCAAGTCGAAAAAGGAGCGCCGCTCCTCAAGATCGAGAGTACAAGCTATCTGGCGGACAGTACCCCGCTGGAATACTACGAGGCATGGCACCAGGGTCGGCGGAGCAAATTCGAAATCGAGATCGTGCAGAGCAGTTAGTTCGACGTCACGCCGAACCAACTGCTCTGCACGATCTTGAGCGGTATGGCGACTTTAGTCGTGACGAGCCTTGCCATGACCGTTTAATATCAGGATCAAGATTGACCCGCTCCGCGCAAGGCCCGTAATTCCTCTTCCGTGCCCAGGCCAGGCACTACACCGGGACGGGTTACGCAAAAAGCGCCTGCCATATTTGCAAAGGCCACGGCGCCCTGAAGCTCCTGGCCGCGCCCCAGTGCCACGGCCAGGGCACCGGTGAAGGCATCTCCGGCGCCCGTGGTGTCGAGCACGGGTACCGACACGCCCGGAATGTGCCGGCCACCGGCCTCATCCAGAATATAAGCACCCGCCTCACCCATGGTCAGCACCACCGCGCGGGGGCCGCGCGCCCGCAGCGCCCGCGCCGCCGGTTCGGGGTTGCCGTTTTGCACGGCAACCCCGGTGAGCGCGTATGCCTCGCTTTCGTTTGGGGTAATCACATCGGCCAACTCCAGCAGGGCATCCGACACGGCCCGGGCGGGCGCCGGATTGAGCACCGTGCGCGCCTGGTGCCGCCGAGCCAGAGTCAAGGCGCGTTCCACGATCGCCACGGGCGCCTCGAACTGGGCGACCACCACTTGGGCCCGGGCGATCGTGTCCTCAGCCGCATCCGCGTCGGCGGCGCTCAGCGCATCATTCGCCCCCGGCACCACGATGATCCGATTCCGGCCCTGCGCATCGAGCATGATAAAAGCCATGCCGGTCGGCCGGTCAGTTACCGTACGCACATATGCCGTGCGCAGTCCCTCGTCGCGCCACAGATCGCGGGCGGCATCGCCAAACGCATCCTCACCCACGCACGCCAGTATGCTCACTTCCGCGCCGAGCCGTGCCGCGGCGATAGCCTGGTTTTGCCCCTTTCCACCTGGGCCTATCTCCGAATCCGTGCCGAAAACGGTTTCGCCTTCCCCTGGAAATCGCGCGGCGCGCACCACGAACGCGTGCATGTAGCTGCCGACGACCACGATAGCCGGCCCTGCTTGCTGCATCATCGCTCCTTCTCACTTCGGGACTATCGGCCTACCTACCCGCTCGATCACTGTTTCGCCTAACGGCGCATCCGAGCGCGCCGTTGGCGATAGGACTCAGGCATGATCGTGCCGGGCAGGGCAAACCAGGCGTCGGGATCAGTCCCGCAAATCAGGCCGATATTCCCCCACGGATTAAAGGCGCCCGTGCGCACGATCACCTTGGCACGGTGCGCCAACTCCGTGAGCACATGGTCGGCGGGCATCGCCTCGAGTTCCGCGCCGGTCTCCCGGCATCGCTCCCGCAAGAGGGTCAGCAAGGGCGCGTTGTGTTGCTCGATCAGATCGGCATACAGCACCTTCTCCACCAGCAGTTCAGCCAGGACGAGATCCAGCACCGTCTCCAGATCGGGCACGTTATTGGTGACAGCCAGGTCGATGCGCCAACTATCCAGGGGAATCGGAAAGCCGGCATCACAGATCATGAACAGGTCGCCGTGTCCCATCAGGGCGATTGCCTTGCTCAACTCGGCATTGAGGATCTTCCCGCGTTTCATGGCTGCATCTCTCCCATCAACCCTACGGCACCTGCCTGCCCGGCCATCGTACAGGTTGTCCAGCCGGCAGGGCAACATCGGCACATAGCCGAAGCTCAGCCCTTGAGCCCGCTGGTGGCAATGCCCTGGATGAAGGTGCGTTGAGCCAGGAGAAAGATCACGGCAGTGGGAACGGTGAACATGGCGGAGGCAGCCATGAGCGGACCCCAGGACGCACCGTGCTGGCTGAAATAACCCAACAAGCCCAGCGACAGTGTAAAGCGATCGGGATCACTGATGTAGATCAATGGGTTGAGGAAGTCGGTGTAGGTGTAGAGAAAGGTGAGCAGCGCGGTGGTCGCCAGGGCGGGCGTGGACAACGGCAGCATGATCTGGGCATAAATGCGCAATTCCGAGGCACCATCCACTTTGGCCGCTTCGGACAACTCCACCGGGATGGCGGCAAAGAACTGGCGCAACAGGAAAATGAAGAATGGGGCGCCAAAGAAGGCGGGCACGGTCAGCGGCAGATAGCCGCTTGCCAGGTTGATCCAGCCGAGATGGCGATAGACCAGATAGAGCGGGATGATCGTCACCGGATAGGGGAGCATCATGGTGCTCAGCACCAGGCCGAACGAAACATTCCGGCCCGGCCAGCGCACGCAGGCCAGCGAGTACGCGGCCAAAGAGCAGGAAAGCACCGTTCCTACGACATTGGGAACGCAGATCAGCAGGGTATTGCCCAGGTACCGCATGTAGGGAATGATGGTTAGCGCGTTCGGGTAGTTCTGGAAGTACCGCTGCTTGGGAAGCCAACTGAGCGGATGCGCCGTGAGATCGGCCGGGCTCTTGAGCGAGGTGACGATCATCCACAGGAAGGGGATCAGGAAGAGTGCCACCACCACCCCTACCGCGATGTAGGTGAAGACGCGCTTCAGCCGCCGGAGCATTTCGGCACGGCGGTGTGCGCCGAGCGTTGCCGTTTTTCGGCCCGCGCCAACCTCCACTACTGCCATGTGCCGCCCACCTTACCGCTCATAGTAAGTCCATCGCCGCGAACCCAGCAGCAACAACGCCGTAAAGCCGGCGATCACGACGAACAGCAGCCAACTCATCGCCGAGGCATAGCCCATGTCGAAATTCTGAAAGGCGCTGGTATAGATATAGGTGACGTAGAACAGCAGCGACGACTGGGGATTTCCCGCCGCGCCGCCGATCGTATAGGCCTGCGTAAAGTACTGCAGCGACGCGATCACGCCGGTGATCAGGTTGAACAAGGTAACCGGAGAAACCAGTGGAACCGTGATGTAGCGCAGTCGGGCCCAGAAGCCGCCCCCGTCAATCTCGACCGCCTCGTACAACTCCTTCGGCACTCCTTGCAGCGCCGCCAAATAAATGATCATCGAGAAGCCTACCTGCCACATGTTCAGTAGGATCAAGGTCGGCTTGGCCCAGTTGGGATCGTTGAGCCAGCCCGGCTGCGACACGTGGAGGAAGCTCAGGAACGCATTGACGATGCCGAACTGCGGGTTGAAGATCCACACCCACAGAATGGAGGCCACGAGAGGCGACATCACGGCAGGCAAAAAGCAGAGGGTCCGCCACAGCGCGATCCCCTTCACGTCCGTGTTGAGCAATAGCGCGACCGCGAAAGCAAACAGCGTGGCGGCAGGCACGCCGAGTACGGTCAGATAGAGCGTATTGCCCACGGCGGACTGGAGGAAGTGTTCGAGGCTGTCGGTTTGGATAAAGAATTGGTCGCTGAACAGATTGCGATAATTATCCAGACCGATCCAGCGCGGCGACCTAAAGAGCGGGTATTGGGTAAAGCTGTAGTAGAGGGTGGCGACCGCCGGGTACAGCAGAAACGCGGCGAAGCCCAGAAGCCACGGTGCTTGAAAGAGCAGACCAGTAATAATCGCGCGCCGGGTGGCGGGGCTCATGCGTCGTGTTCGGACAGGGGTTTCCATCGTAACGATCGCCCGCTTCGTTAGTGCGTGCCAATACGTACCCCCGCCGAGAACTTGCCGGGTTCGGCTAGGACGGCGAGTATTTTTCCAGTATGCCGACACTGCCGGCGGGAGGATGCAGGTAGTATCACCCTCCCGTCGGCTTGAAGGAAATCAGCTTTGCCGCAATGCCTGGTCAAGCTGCGGCTGCGTGAGTTGCTGCACATGGGCCAGGGCCGCGGCGGGCGATTCCTCCCCGTGCAGGACCCTGTTACCGTCGAAGTTGAGGTTCGTCAGATACTTCGCGGTGACCGGCATGACC
>JAICHN010000379.1 GCA_025924845.1 Chloroflexota bacterium
AAGACACGTACCGCCCGGTCAAACTCGGTAAGGCTGATGTGCTCGTCCGGCGTGTGGTCCAGGGCGGCATCGCCCGGTCCGTAGGCAAGCATGGGGCAGCGCCATTGCGCGGCCACCACATTGAGATCGCTGGTCCCCGTCTTGACCACGAAGCGAGGGTCACCCCCTACGGCCCGGATCGCGGCCAGCATGGCGCGGGCCGGAGCGGTGTTCTTCTCCACGCGCACGGCGGGCTCGAAGGCGCGGAAACTGAGCGATCCCCCGCCGGCCAGGGCAACCAGCCGGGCACGCCACCAGTCGACATCAAAGTTGAGCGGTAGGCGAAAGCCGAGCGTCATGGTCGCGCTGTCCCGCAAGCCGTCGCTGTTCGAGTGCATGGCGCGCAGCGAGCACAGCAGGCGATCGAAGGGTGCAAGCGGCCGATCGGTGTTTACTTCGCCCATGGCTTCTTGCACATCGTGCCAAAAGGCGACGGCGTGTTCGCACACTCCCGGCTTCTGTCCCGCCGTATGCGCTACGTTTTGGCTCAGTTGATACTCCACCAGCAGGCGGCCCTTGTAGCCGACGGTCACGCGGTCCCAGGCGCTGGGTTCACCGATAAAGGCGATGTCGGGCCGGTAGTGATCCGCCACGTACTTCGCCCCTTTGGATGTTGCCGCTTCCTCCTCCACGGCTCCGATCACCATGACCCGGCCCGGTCCCTCGAAGGTGGAAGCCGCCGCGACGAAGGTGGCGAGTGGGCCTTTGGCATCGACGGTGCCTCGCCCATAGAGCAAGTCGCCCTCTACGCGCACCGGTACGTTACCCGGCACGGTATCCATGTGGCCCAAAAGGATAATGGTGGGGCTGGACTGCCCGTTGCCCCGTGTGCCCACGGCATTACCCGCCGCGTCGATATGCGTGTCGAAACCCCTCGCCCGCATTTCCTCGCACAGAAAGCGGGCCAGATTCTCTTCCTCACCGGAGTGACTGCGAATCTCTACCATACGGCGGAGGAGAGCATGGTTATCCATCGGCTCGCTCCCCGCCGGTCTCAAGCACCTCGGCCATTACCCGGATCACCGTGTCTACTTGCTCGTCGTCGATCAGCAGTGGGGGAAGCAGCCGTACCGTGGTTGGACCGGCCTGGAGCGCCAACACGCCCTTCGCTTGTAACGCCTGGAGCGTGGGGCGCACCCGCTCGCGCAATTCCACCCCCACCATCAAGCCCATACCGCGCACCTCGCGGATTCTAGGACTATTGATCGACCGCAGTCCCGCCAGCAGCCGTTCGCCTGCCCTGGCGCCCCGCGCAACCAGCTCGCCATCCTGGAGCACGCCAATGGTAGCCGAGGAGGCGGCGCAGGCCAGAGGATTGCCCCCGAAGGTCGAGCCATGGATGCCCACCCCGAGCACACCGACCCGCGGTCCAATCGCCGTCGCGCCGATCGGCAGGCCATTCCCCATCGCCTTGGCCAGGCACAACAAATCCGGTGTCACGCCGCTATGCTCACAGGCGAACATCCGGCCCGTGCGCCCAAAGCCGGTCTGCACCTCGTCGAGGATGAGCAGCGCGCCGACCCGCGTACACAGATCCGAGGCGAAATGGAGATACGCTGGGTCGGCGGGACGGACGCCGCCCTCGCCCTGCACCGGCTCCAGGATCACGGCAGCGGTGTGCTCGGATACCGCCTGCTCCAGAGCGTCGATCCTGTTGTAGGGTACGTGTCGAACGTCGGGCACCAGCGGGGCGAACGGCTCACGGTAGTGAGGCTCCCAGGTGGCGGAGAGGGCGCCCATGGTGCGGCCGTGAAAGCCGCCCCGGGTCGCGATGATTTCCGAGCGTCCCGTCGCCGCGCGCGCGAACTTGATCGCACTCTCTACCGCCTCGGTTCCCGAGTTGCACAGAAAGAAGCGATCCAGACCGGCCGGTACGATGCCGGCCAGGCGCTCCAGCAGTTCGGTACGCCGATCATTGGCGAACAGTTCGGGGCAGGCAGCCAGCGTACTCGCCTGGCGGGCGATCGCTGCCGTCACGGTCGGATGGGCGTGGCCGAGATTCGCCGTACCGTAGCCGCCCGTGCCGTCGATGTAGCGTCGCCCCTGGTCATCCCACACCCAGACCCCTTCGCCACGCACCAGGGTGAGGTCACGCTTGGCGTAGACGCCGGAGACGTGCCGCAGTTCACGTTCGCGAATGGTCCGTGCTTCAGTAAGCGTGCTCATCCGCGGCGTCCCTCCCGTGCTCCGGCTGCCATAGCGGGCAGGTCGTCCGCCGACACGGGATGCGATACCTGCTCTTCCGTAAGACTTATTGGCGCAAGATCGGGCTGAGCGGACAGATCAACCGCAACCACGGATCGTGCATCATCGGCCGGGGCCGCGACGCGCGTGCCATGTCCCGCCAGAGCCTGACGCACTGGATTGGCGCCTCGGCCCAGCCCCAGAATCACCTGAAGTACCCCGCCGGTGATCGCTTCTTGTGCCCCCAGCAGTTTTTTCTTCATTCCTCCGCTTGCCAGCTTCATAGCCTGTTCCATCTCCGGAGGGTCGATGGACGGAACGACCGAAGTTGGGTCCGTGCGGTCACGGAGCAGGCCAGGCACATCGGTCAACAGGACCAGCACCTCGGCGTGCAGGGCGCTTGCCACCGCCGCCGCGGCCCGGTCACCGTCGATGTTCATGGCCTGGCCCTCGGTGCTCAGGGCCGGAGGGCACAGTACGGGAAGGTATCCGCCTGCAATGAGCAGATGGAGGAGGTGGGTGTTTACCTCGGTGACCTTGCCGGACAGATCATCACGGATGACCCGCCTCCTGCCGTCCTCCACCACGGTGATCGCGGTCTTCCGCGGCCCACGGAGCACGGCGCCGTCCACGCCGGCCAGGCCGACCGCGTTTACCCCCGCCTGCTGCAGGGCTTCGACCATGGTCACGTTTCGCCGGCCCGCGCAGGCCATGGCCAGCATCTCCAGGGTTTGGCGATCCGTGTAGCGGCTCCTCATCCCGCTCACGCTTTCCACGAATCGGGGCGGGTGCCCGAGCCGCTCACCCAATTCCGACGTTTCGTCCGCCCCACCGTGGAGGACGACCATTCTTTGGCCCTCGTGCCAGAGGGCGGCAATATCCTGTACGCAGGCGGCGATATCCATTCCGGTGCCGCCGCCCAGCTTCACTACCAACATCAGGTCAGTCTCCTCTCGGCCCCCAGGGGCCGCGCTCAGGGATGTAATCCGGGGAAGTCCAGGCCGGTGGTTTCGGGGAGGCCCAGCGCAATGTTCAGGCACTGCACGGCGTTGCCGGCGGCGCCCTTCATCAAGTTGTCGATGGCGGCGATCACGACCACGCGCCCGCCTTCACGGTCCAGCGCGAAGCCGATATCACAGAAGTTGCTGCCGCTGAGGATTTTCGGCTCGGGGTAGCGATAAAGTCCTTGCCGTTCCGCTACCAGGCGGATGAACGGTTCATTGCCGTATGCCCTGCGATAGACCTGCCACAGTCGTCGCAACTCGATATCCTCGCGCAAGAACAAGTGCGCCGTGACCAGCACGCCGCGTACCGCCTCGACCGCCGTGGCCGAGAAGTGAATCTTGAGCGGCTTCCCATCGCCGGCGGTGAGTTCCTGCAACAGTTCGCCGGTATGCCGGTGGCCGACCGGAGCGAACGATCGCAAAGCCCCGCTTCGTTCGGGATGATGCGAATCGGCGCCCGCCGCTACGCCGCCGGCCGAGGAGCCCACCTTGGCCTCGACCACGATGGGATCGGCGGCGACCAGTCCACTGGCGACCAGCGGCGCCAAGCCCAGGATAGCCGTGGTGGCGAGGCAACCGGTGCCGCTAATCCGCGTAGCGCCGCGTAGCTCCTCACGGTGCAACTCGGGCAGGCCGTAGACGAAGCTGCCCAGCAGATCGGGACGCGGGTGCGGGTGGCCATACCAGCGTTGGTAGGCGGCGCCGTCGCGGAACCGGAAATCGGCCGAGAGGTCGATCACCAGGGGAGCCAGGTCGAGATACCGATCTATGTAGTTTGCCGCCTCGCCGTGGGGCAGGCAGAGGAACAGCACATCGCACGGCTCAAGTTCGTCGCGTCCGCTGAAGGTAAGGTCGCAGCGGCGGCGCAGGTTGGGATGGGCGGCGTGCGCGGGCAGGCCCCGCCTGCTTTCGGAGGTGATCTGGCCGAGTGTCACCTCGGGGTGGCCCAGCAGCAGGCGCAGCGCCTCGCCGCCGGTGTAGCCGGCGGCGCCGACGATGGAAACTCGGGACCTAGCCATGCGACGCGCTCCTGGGGGGAGCGCCCGCCTCGGCCTGGGCCACGCAGTACTCTACGATCCGGCCTGGAATATCCACCCCGGTCGGCGTAATGCTGTTGCGGAACTCCATGGTGGCGTTGACCTCGATCACCTGCAAGCCGCTTGCCGACTCCACCACGTCGATCGCCAGTAGTCCGCCGCCCACCGCGCGCGCGGCGCGGCGACAGATGTCGTCCAGCTCAGCAGTGACCGGACAATTAGCCGTGGTGGCGCCGCGCGCCGTGTTGGTGATCCAGTGACTGCTGAAGCGGTAGATCGCGGCGATGGTCGCATCGCCCACTACGAAGGCGCGGATATCGCGGCCCGGCTTGGTAATCAATTCCTGAATGTAGAAGATACCGTGCTGATAGCTGCCCAGGGTTGCCTTGTGCTCCAGCACGGCCTCGGCGGCGTCGCGGTCGTTCACCCGCGCCAGCAGCCTGCCCCAGGAGCCAACCAGCGGCTTGAGGATGCAGGGGTAACCCAGCGACTCGATAGCGGTCAGAGCGGACTCGGGGGTCAAGGCCAGTAAGGTGCGCGGGGTGGGCACACCGTCGCGGACCAGCGCCTGCGAGGTGAGCAACTTATCGCCGCAGAGGTCCACGACCGGAGCGGCGTTGATCGTGGGGATGCCCCAGCCGTTCAGCACACGCAGCGCATAAGAGGCGTGCGAATAAGCAAGGCAGCGCTCCAGGACCACATCGACGCCGCGGAATGGCTCCGATTCGCCCCGGCTCAGATCGAAGACCAACTCCCGGTCATCGATCTCGCGATGGGCGATCCCTCGCGCGTCCATGGCCTCGAGCAGCAGTTTCTCCTCAAGCCGCGCTCGCGACA
>JAICHN010000380.1 GCA_025924845.1 Chloroflexota bacterium
GCTTCGACCGCAACACCAACACGGGCGGCACGATCGCCGCGGCCGGCCCTGGCGACGTAGTGCAGGCGGTCAATCGGGTGTGGCATGATCGGCGCCGCCCGTCGCATCTCACCCTGCCGATCATTGAGCGGGCATAAAGGAAAAACCTATGTACACCATTGACTTCACGGACAAGGTGGTCCTGGTGATCGGCGGGGGCACCGGGATCGGGGCCGCCATCGCGCGCGGCTTCGCGGAGGCGGGCGCCACGTTGGCGGTAAGCTACCACGGCAGTAAGACGGGGGCCGAGGCGGTGGCCGAGTTCGCACGCGCCGCCGACCGCCGCTGCCTCCTGATCCCGGCGGACAGCAGAAGCGTGGCGGAGGTTGAGGCGGCGGTCGATACGACGGCCGAGGCGTACGGGACGATCGACGTGCTGGTGTACAACGCGGGACTGACCGATCCGCGTCCCCTCTTCGAGATTACCGAGGAGGAATGGGATCGCACCCTGGACATCAACCTCAAGGGGATGTTCTTTTGCGCCCGACGCGCGGCGGCCCGGATGAGCGAGCAGGGCAAGCAAGGCAACATCATCCTGCTCTCCTCGGTCCACAGCATCCTGGCCTATCCCGGCCATCAGCACTACGCCTCCAGCAAGGGCGGCATCAACATGCTGACCCGTTCGCTCGGTCTACAACTGGCGCCGTTGGGGATCCGGGTCAATGCCATCGCGCCCGGCTCCATTTACGTGGAAAAGTTTCACGGCGTCTACGACCCCATACAGGCAGGCAAGACGATCCCGATCGGCCGGGTCGGCAGGCCGGAGGAAATGGCGGATATTGCCGTCTTCCTGGCCTCCGATCGGGCAAGCTACATCACGGGGCACGTGCTCTTTGCCGATGGAGGGATGACCTTGCCCTTGAATCTTGGATGATCCACTGATCCGCATAAGCTCAGGCATGAGTCATTCGTGGTGGAACATCTCCTCCAGTACGAAGAACGAGCCGGTAGCGGGGTCGATGGGCGTGTCCATGATATCGGCCATGTGGATCTGCCACCGAGCATTGACCTCGCTATCGTTCAGCCGGCGCAGTGTCTCCTCCCAATCGTCTACTTCACAGTAGGCGAAGAGTTGGGTCCCGAGCCGAAAGATGCTGTAGTTGCGCATGCCGGCATCGGTGAGCAGAGCGCTCATTTCCGGCCAGATGGCCTCATGGCGCGCCAGATAGGCCGCCCGCACCGCTGGATCGTCGCTCTTGAGGCCCAAAAGGAACCCTATTCGCTGCATCGTCTTCCTCCATACGTGCCGGCTGCTCTGTCCCGTAACCGGTTGCTCCCGTAAAGTACCGCGAATCGAAAGTGAACGGGTCAGGTAGCGGGAGTTGACCGGCCATTGCGCGTGACCTTCCACAAGGACATAATGAGGTGGTGGAGGCCGTGGCCAGCCGGCGCCAACCACGTGCCGGCCCGTTCCGGCACTTCGATCGCGATGCCGGGCGGCCTCCACAGTCCTGGATCCTATGCATAATCGCCGTGTCGTGACGAGAGGGCGACCATGACGTTGCCGATCCCGCGGATACAACTCTTCGGTGAGTTCAAACTCGCCTACGAGGGTGCTCCGGCGCCGGTGCTCGGTAGCGCTCGCCTGCAGTCGATACTCGCGTACTTGCTGTTGCATCGTGACGCTCCACAACCTCGCCAACAGCTTGCCTACCTGTTCTGGCCCGATGCGACCGAGACGCAGGCCCGTAACAACCTGCGCCAGGCGCTACATCAGCTGCGTCACGCATTGCCCGATGCGGATCGTTTTCTTCATGGCGACATCCACACCTTGCGCTGGCGCGACGATGCCTCGTTCAGCCTCGATGTCGCTGACTTCGAACACGCCCTGGCGCGCGCCCATACCGCCGAGCAGCTAAGCGATCCAGGTGCCTGGCAGGGCGCGCTTGAGGAAGCCGTGGATCTTTATCGAGCGGATCTGCTGCCCAGTTGCTATGACGAATGGATCGTGCCGGAACGGGACCGTCTACGCCTGCGGTACCTGGAAGCGCTCGCGGCGCTGGTGCGGCTTCTCGAAGCACGGCATGACTGCGCGGCGGCGATCCGGCATGCCCAGGCTTGGCTCCGCTACGACCCGCTCGCCGAAGATGCCTACCGTGCGCTCATGCGCTTGCTCGCGCTGACCAACGATCGCGCGGGCGCCCTACGCGTCTACCAGACGTGCGTAACCACTCTGCAACGCGAGTTGGGCGTGGAGCCAAGCCCGGCGACTCAGGAGATCTACGAGCGCCTGTTGCACAGCAAAGCACAGGCCCCGGCCCCCGCGGCGCGCGTCAGGCCCCTGGTCGGCACGGGCGCCTTGGTCGGGCGAGAGGCCGAGTGGGAGAAATTACGGACAGCGTGGCAGCAGGCCAATGCCGGCCAACCGCGTTTCGCCCTGGTGAGCGGTGAGGCGGGCATAGGGAAGTCGCGTCTTGCCGAGGAATTACTGGCCTGGGCGGGCCGGCAAGATGCGACAACGGCGAAGACGCGCTCCTATGCCGCCGAAGGCCGGCTATCCCTGGCGCCCGTAACCGACTGGTTGCGCAGCGATGGATTCCGGCCCCATCTGGCCCGGCTCGATGTGGTGTGGCGTACCGAGATCGCCCGCATCCTACCCGAACTCCTGGCGGAGCACCGCGAATTGCCGCGCCCAGAACCGATCACGGAGTTCGGTCAGCGCCGGCGTTTCTTTGAAGCATTGGCGCGCGCCATCCTTGCCGCACCCCCGCCGCTGATGATCCTGATCGACGACCTGCAGTGGTGTGACCAGGAAACCCTGGAATGGCTGCACTTCTTGCTGCGCTTCGACCCGACGGCGCGTCTCCTCGTCGTAGGCACCATCCGAGTCGAAGAGCTGGCGGCCCACGACCCGCTGCGCACCTTCCTGCTGCATCTGGGGAACACGGTTGGGGTCCTGGCGATCGACCTCCAGCCGTTGGACGCGGCGGAGACGGCAAAGCTTGCCGCGCAGGTGCTGGGGCGCAACCTGGAGATCGGTACGGCGTTGCGCCTTTACCGTGAGACCGAGGGGAACCCGCTCTTCGTGGTCGAAACCGTGCGCGCGGGCCTGGGCCAGGCGCCCGAACAGGCCCTGGATGCTACCCCCATCGAAAGGCCGACTGCCAAGGACCGGCCGCCGCTCCCGCCACGGGTATACACGATAATCGCCGGCCGCCTGGCGCGGCTATCCGCGCCCGCGCGGGAGCTGGTTGGCCTTGCCGCGGCCATTGGCCGCGCGTTCACCCTGGCCATCCTGCTCCAAGCCGGGGGCGGTGACGAAGAGAGTGTGGTCCAGGTGCTGGATGAGCTCTGGAACAAGCGCATCGTACGGGAGCAGGGCGCCAATACCTATGACTTCACGCATGATAAGCTGCGTGAGGTTGCCTACGCCGAGATCAGCGCGCCGCAGCGTCGATTGTTCCATCGGCGTATCGCGCGGGCGTTCCAAGTTGCCGGCGCGGACGATCTTGACTCGGTGAGCGGTCAGATCGCCATCCATTACGAGCTTGCAGGCATGGCCGAGCAGGCGATCCCCTACTGTCGGCGAGCGGCGTTGGTCGCCCAGCGCGTCTACGCGAACGACGACGCAATCAACCTACTGTCACGCGGGCTGGCGCTCCTCGAGAGTCTCCCGGCCGGCCTGAAGCGCGACACCCAGGAGCTGAGCCTGCTCCTGTCGCTGGCGCCGGCCTTGCGCGTGACCAGAGGCTGGACCGCGCCGGAATTAGAGCACGCGCTCGACCGCGCCCTCGTGTTGTGCCACAAGGTCGGCGATGATGGACAGCTCGCCCAGGTGCTCAACGGGCTGCTGTCGGTCTATGTGGTGCAAGCTCGGTTTGCCGAGGTAGAGCACTTCTCCGACCAGCTGGAAACGCTGTATCAGCGGTCAGCCGGCACCATGCCGCCGCTGTATACCAGAGTAATGCGCGATGGCATTCGGATGTATCAAGGAAACTTGAGGGAAGCCGGCGATCGTTTCACGGAGCTTATCGCTATTCATGACCTTGACCAGATGCAGCGTCTCCAGGAAGCTCACGGTGTTAACTATACGGTGCTCGCGCGGGCCTGGCATGCCCATGCCCTGTGGTGCCTGGGCTACCCGCAGTCGGCGTTGACCAGAGCGCGCGAGGCCGTCCAGATCGCCCGCGACCTGGCACAACCATTCAGCCACGCGTTGGCGGCAGCGTATCTGGCCACCCTCATGGAGTTCCGCGCGGACGATGCGACGGCCAGAACGCATGCCGAGGAAGCGGTCGCGCTCGCGACCGAGTACAAGGCGCCCTACTATCGAGCCTGGTCGACGATCCTGCTGAACTTCGCCTGGGCGTGGGAGCACCCAGATACCGAGCACATCAACCGCCTTCGTGACGCCATCGCGGCATTCACCGCGACCGGCGCCCGCTTGCGTCTGCCCTACTACCTGTCGCTGTTGGCGCGAGTATGCGCCAAGGCCGGACGCGGCGACGAGGGCTTCAGAGTGCTCGAGGAAGCGCTGGCAACGGCACACGCCCATAAGGAGCAGTGGTGGGACGCGGAGCTACACCGCCTACGGGGCGAGCTGCTGGTTGCCTACGGCGGGCAGGAGCGAGAGGCCGAAGCGGCCTTTTTGCGGGCGATTGAGATCGCGCGCGCCCAGCAGGCCAGATCCCTGGAGTTGCGAGCGGCCACCAGCCTGGCCCAATTGTGGGTCTCGCGGCAACGAGCCGAGGAGGGTCGTCGTCTGCTGACCGATCCGCACGGCTGGTTTACGGAAGGGCTCGACACGGCGGATCTGCGGGCCGCCCAGGCGCTTTTGGGGCGTCGGCCCTGACCTAGTACAGCTTGGCCCAACCAGCTTGGCAGTTCCGTTGGATTCCGTTGGGGGCATCCCCTCGTGGGTGCCCTTGGCGACCGGTTCTGTAGGGGCATCCCTTGTGGGTGCCCTCGGTGGCCCGCGCCAGGGCACCCACCAGGGGTGCCCCTACAACTGAACCATGGCAGCGTTAGCCCGCGCAGTCCAGAACCCACGAATTTTGCCGACGATGTCGCGCGAACCTAACGCTTTGCTAACGCTGCCTTTGCTATGGTGTCCCC